>CAJKGV010000167.1:0-4079 GCA_905199455.1 Collinsella aerofaciens
GCCTGTTTGCTGCCTTTGGCCGCGCGAGTGTATTGTTTTGCGTGAATGTTTTGATGGCACGCTTCAATCGTGCTGTATTGGATGGTAAGCAGATCCCGGCGAAGGGAGCGCCATGCAGCGCGTTTGGAGAACGGTTACCGGCTTTTACCATGTCTGTGCCCGCGGTACGGGCAAGCAGCTCATCTTTGAGGGCGATGAAGACCGATGGGAGTTTTTGGAGCTGATGCGCGAGTGCTGCCGCGAGGAGGGCGTGACGGTTATCGCCTGGTGCCTTATGGGCAATCACGTGCATTTGGTGCTTGCAGATTACGAGGACAGGATGAGCGCGGCGATGCACCGGCTGCTTTTGACGTACGCGCGGCGGTTCAATAAACGCACGGGGCGCACGGGCCATCTGTTCCAGAACCGTTTTGACCGGCGTTCGCTCGATACCGATTGGCAGGTGATGGAGGCTATTCGCTCCGTACACGCCGATCCGCAGGAGGTGGGCATCAGTCTCATTGAGCGTTATCCCTGGAGCAGCTTTGCGGAGCATTTGTGCGCTTACGACGGTGACGCGGCCGATGTCGCGAGGGGATTTTCTGATCCTTCTTGCGTGCTTGAGCTTTTTGGTTCTGCCGAGGGCTTTATTGCCTATTCGCTTTCGGCGCCCGACGGCAGTGAGCCAGCGCTGTGCGATATGAAAGAGACGGAGTGGGAACGCCACGCCTTTGCCAACAAGTTGGCGAAGGAGCTAGGGGTTCCGCTCAACGGGGTTAAAACTGTACCACCGGCGCAGCGCGATACCGTTATTGTTGGATTGAACAATGCCGGCTTTACAGTGCGTCAGATTGAGCGGTATACCGGGATTGGCAAAAGTACCGTCTCTCGTATCGTGCGCACTTATGCTCAGGTGGACGCGCAGGTCGAGGGATCGAAATAAAGGCAGAAAAGAAAATGGCCGAACCGCTCTTAGTCAAGCGATTCGGCCAACGAAATTCTTAAGATTTGGGATAAATACTACTGATTATTTTGCCCCTCGAGCATGCCGTCGAGGGTGCGCCAGGCGAGCTCGGCGCACTTGACGCGGGCGGGCATGTGCGAGATGTCCTGGAGCTGGGCGGCCTCGTCCAGGTCTTCCAGGTCCTCCTCGGAGAGCCGCTCGCCGCGGATCATGGCGAGGAAGAGCTCTGCCAAGCGGTGAGCTTCCTCGACGGTCTCGCCGGTGATGAGGTCGGCCATGATGTCGGCACTGGCCTGACTGATGGCGCAGCCGTGGCCGGTAAAGGAGGCCTCCTCGATCACGCCGTTCTCGACTCGTAGCTGCAAGGTGAGCTCGTCGCCGCAGCTGGGGTTGATGCCGTCGTGCTCGTGCGTGGGGGCATCCATCTCGTACTTGTAGTCGGGGTGCGAGTTGTGCTCCATAAACGTGGTGGAGGTGTACAGATTACCCATTGAGCGTGCTCCAAACGTGATGCAGGCCGGCGATGAACTTATCGATGTCGGCCTTGTCGTTGTAGAAGGCCACGCTGGCGCGGCAGCAGGCGAGGTTCTCGACGCCCAGCCAGGTAAGCAGCGGCTGCGCGCAGTGGTGACCGGCGCGGATGCACACGCCGTCCATGTCCATGATGCTCGCGACGTCGTGCGGGTGGATACCCTTGACGTTAAAGCTCACGACGCCGTGATGGTTGTCCCAGTAGATGGAGCCGATGATCTGGACAAAGTCGAGCTGCATGAGCTCGCCCATCAGGTAGTGGACGAGTGCCTGCTCGCGTGCCTGGATGTTTTCGTAGCCAACCGTGTTGACGAGGTAGTCGAGTGCCGCACCCGTGGCGAAGATGCCGGCGGCGTCCTGCGTGCCGGCCTCGAACTTCTCGGGGACGGGCGCCCAGACGGCGTCCTGCTCGGTGACCGAATCGATCATCTCGCCGCCGGTGAGCATGGGCGGCATGGCGTTGAGCAGGTCCATCTTGCCCCACAGCACGCCGATGCCCATGGGGCCCATGGCCTTGTGCGCGCTAAAGGCAAAGAAGTCGGCGCCCAGGTCGGCCACGTTGACCGGCATGTGCGGCAGCGACTGCGCACCGTCGACGACCAGGTAGCCGCCGTACTCGTGCACGAGCTTGCCGAGGTTCTTGACCGGGTTCTCGACGCCCAGCACGTTAGAAACCTGACCCACGGCCAGGATCTTGGTCTTGGGACCAACCTTGGCAAGAACCTCCTCGGTGGTGAGCTGGCCGGTCTTAGTGGGGTAGAGGTAGGCGAGCTTGGCGCCGGTTTCGCGGCAGACCTGCTGCCACGGGATTAGGTTGGAGTGGTGCTCCATGATGGTGATGACGACCTCGTCACCGGGCTCGAGCACCGTGGGTGCAAAGCTCTTGGCGACCAGGTTGAGCGACTCGCTCGTGTTGCGGGTGAAGACGATCTCGTTGGCCTGTGAGGCGCCGATGAGATCGGCGATCTGCTGGCGGACCTTCGCGATGGCGTCGGTTGCCTCGACGGAAAGCGAGTACAGGCCGCGCAGGGGGTTGGCGTTCATGCGCTGATAGAAGTCGCGCTCGGCGTCGAGCACACAGGCAGGGCGCTGCGCGGTGGCGGCGCTATCGAGGAAGGCGATCTCGGGGTGCTGCTGGAAGAGCGGGAACTGCGCCTTGTAGGGGTTGGTCTCGATGTCTACGGTGGGCCAGCCGCGCGAAGCCTCGTCGCTGGCGTCGAGCTCCATGGGCTCGGGGGCGGTGCAGGTATCGCATTTAACGTGCTCGGTGTCGATCATGCGAGCTCCTCTTCAAAGTTGTCGATCAGGTTGTTGCCCAAGCGGACGACGGCGGCGCGGGTGTGCTCGTCGGTCGCGGAAAGCGCGGCGTCCTCCAGCTTGGCGCGGATGAACAGGTCCTCGGCGGCATTTTGGTCAAGGCCGCGGCAGGCGAGATAGAACAGCTGCTCGTCGCGGACGTGGCCGATGGTAGCGCCGTGGTTGCCTGCGACGTCGTCCTCGTCGCAGAGAATGACGGGAACGGTCTTGTTGTCGACGCCCTTGTTGGCCAAAAGCACCGTCTCGCGCTCGGTGCCGGTTGCACCCTTGCAGCCGTGCACGAGGTCGATGGTGCCGCGGTAGACCTTCTTGGACGTGCCGGTCAGTACGCCGTTGGCGTCGATCTCGCACTCGGTCTTGCGACCGCGGTGGCGCAGCTCGTAGTTAAAGTCGCGCACCTGCTCGCGGGCGCCCAGGTAGTCAGTATCGATGGTGACCTTGGCGGTATCGCCCAGCAGGTCGCCGGCAAGGCCGGTGGCGCTGGCGCCGGCACCCAGGACGGTGTGCTGCACGTTGACGCGTGCGCCCTCGTCCAGGAACAGGCCGGTGTCGTCGAGTGCGATCCAGCTGTCGTCGAGTGTCTGCGTGCAGGTCATGTTGACGGTGGCGTACTCGTGGGCGCACACGCGCAGCACGGAACCCACGACGCCTTCGCCGGCAACGGGGGAGTCCAGGGCGATCTGCAGGTCGAGCGTTGCCTGCGGACGGGCGACGACGTCGATGGCGGCGATGGCCGCGGCGGCATCGACACCGCTCACGCGCACGGTAACCGTGGCGTGCTGGTATGCGGGCACGTCGATGACGATGCGCTTGGTGGCGTGGTCGGCCAGATAGGTGTAGGCAGCCTCGCCCATGCCGGTCTCGAAGGCCTCGGCAGGGGCGAGCTCCTCCTCCAGCTTGATGGCGCCGGCCTGGTAGATGGAGGTGGCAGGCACGTCGAGCTCGGTCTCGGGCGTGATGCGGGCGCGATCGGCGGCATCGCCGGGCGCGGAGGCGCGGCGCTCGGGGAAGCGCTCGGCCATGGCGTCCATGGCGGCGTCGAACGCGTCTGCCACGCCAGCAAACTGCTCGTCCAAGCCCTCAACCTTAACGGTCTCGGCGGGAGCGGCGGCAAGCTCGTCCGAAAGCTCGAGCTTGGTCTGGTTCATCTTGAGCCAACCCCATGTGGCGGCCGGCATAGCGTTGACCTGCTCGAGCGTGGTTGCAGCGGTGTTGGTTTCCTGTTTCATTATCCGATCGCTCCTTCCATCTCGAGCTTGATCAGGTTGTTCATCTCGACGGCGTACTC
>CAJKGV010000168.1:0-3989 GCA_905199455.1 Collinsella aerofaciens
CCAATAGTTGTCTATTTCGAGCGCTACTGCCAACGGGCTCCCCACAACTCGCCAGCTATAAAAGCGTTGCGCCAGACCCGCCCAAGCGTTTCCGGCGCAACCGCGCAGTTTAGTTATTCGGCTTCCATCTCCGCTGTCACACGGCGATACATCTCGATAACCTGAGTCGTCGCCTTGGACGGATCCTGATAGTAGCGGCCATCACACGTCTCGGCCGAGACATAGCCCGTATATCCGTGGCGCATGAGTGCCTCGAGGTCGGCACGCATATCACGCTCGCCGTCGCCCCAGGCAAGATGCGTCGTGCCGCCGCCCACATCCACAAAGTGGGTGTGAACGATCTTGTCGCCCAAAACCTCAAAGTAGCCGTCGATCGTGTCGCCGGCAACTTCCATGGCGCCAAAGTCGATACAGGCCTTCAGGTTGGGACGATCGACCGCCTCGAGGATGCGCGCGACATCCTGTGCGGTGTTGACCAACACGGACTCCGACGGCTGCAGGGCCTCGAGCGCGACGCGAATACCGCGCGTATCGGCGTAGTCGCACACCGAGCGCAGCATGGCAACGCTGCGGGCCCAGGCGTCCTCAGCCGGCTCGTCCAGATAGGCCCAACCACTCGTCACCAGAATCTGCGGCACGCCCAACTCAACGGCAACGTCGATCACATTCTTAAAGTACGAGAGGATGCGTTTTTGGCCCGCCTCACCGCGCACCGCGACGTTCCACGGCTTGGGGTTGTTCTGCTCGGGGCACACGCACACGATCTTGATACCGTATTGGGCGGCAAGATCGCGAATCTTATCCACCGAATCGTGCTCATGGCAATCCACATACAGGTGCATCGAGCCGGTCCACAGCTCGATATTGCGATAGCCGGCCTCACCTGCAGCCTTAAAAAACGTCTCGATGCTGTAGTAACGATGGTTGATGTTCATGAGCGAAAGCTCGGGTACGACCATAGCCCTCCCCTTTCGTACGGAGTTTTAAAAAACAGGGGGCCGCCGCAGATGCGACAAGCCCCCCAAAGATCGACGCAACCGTTAGACGCGATGGAAGCGCGATTCGAACATATTAGGCAAGCACGCCAAAGTAAGCGCCGATAATGCCCACGACCATGGTGCAGAGGATCAGGACCATCGGGTTGATCTTCTTGGAGAGCAGCCAGTAGTAGAGCCAGAAGGCGGCCATACCGAGCATACCGGGCATGATGCCGTCCAGGATGTCCTGGAGAGTTTGGGCGGAGTCGCCCTGACCGATGGCGATGGGCAACGAAGCCCAGAACATGTCCTTGCTCATGGCGCCGACGACCATAACGCCGACAATGCCGACGCAGGCCATGATCTTTTGCATCAGGCCGGTCTTCTGAGCCTCGTCGAGGAAGCCAATGCCTAGCTCATAACCCTTGATAGCGCCAAAGATACGAATCAGGAACGCCGGGATGTTGTAGACGAGCAGGAAGGCGATGGGGCCAAAGACGTTGCCGGCCTGGCACAGGCTGATGCCCACGGCAGCGGCGACGACGCGCAGGGTGGACAGGAAGAAGGAGTCACCCAGGCCGGAAAGCGGACCCATGAGGGCGGCCTTGATGTCGTTGACGCTCTCGGGCTCAACCTCGCCACGAGCGACCTTTTCTTCCATGGCCATCGCGATGCCACCCACGAAGGGAGCGAGCTGCGGGGTGATGTTGAAGAATGCGCTGTGACGGTGCAAGGCCTCGGCGTAATCATCGGGACGGCCGGCATAGATCTTCTTGAGCATGTTGGCGACCATCAGGCAGAAGGCAATGTTCATCTGCTTGTAGTAGGTCCAGGAGAATTCCATGCCCAGGGCGCCGGTGTTCACGGCGCTCTTAATGAGGTCGGAGCGAGTAATCTGGTTCTCGGAATTAGAAGTCATCGTCCTCATCCCCTTCCACAGAAAGCTGGGACTGGGCGCCACCAAGGCCCAGCAGGTCGTACTTGTCGATGCCGATGATAATTGCGATCAGGGCGACGCCGAGGACGGGCACGTTGGCATAGGAGCACAGCAGGAAGCCCAGGAAGTAGAACGGCACGAGCTGCTTGGTAAGCACCAGACGGCCGAGCATGGCGAAGCCCATGGCAGGCAGGATGTTGGCTGCGACGCCAAAGCCATCGAGGACGAACGTCGGGATGAAGTCGAGCAGGCCCTGAACGGCGTCGGCACCCAGATAGAAGGAGACCGAGCACAGGATAAAGGCCAGGACGACAATCACGAGACCGATAATCCAGTGCATAGCGTAGATACCCTTGAGGTTACCCTTGCTGGCAAAGACGTCGGCACGGTCGACCAGAAGGGGCATACCGGCATTGACGACGTTCTTAATGGCCAGGCACAGAGTGGCGATGGGCATCGCGAGCGCGATAGCGGCCTCGGTGCTCTGACCCAGCTGAATAGCGAAGGCGCAGGCGAGCACACCGCCAATACACTCATCGGGCGGCACGTAAGCGCCGATGGAGATTGAACCCATGAAGAGCAGCTCGAGGCTCGCACCGATGGCGAGGCCGGACTGCAGGTCCCCGAGGACTATGCCGACGAGCGGGCACAGAACGATCGGGCGGAACGCATAGAGCGTACCGAGCTGATAATCGAGCTTACCGAAGGCAGCGATAAGTCCGATGAGGATCGCTTGAACAAGCATTGTTCCTCCCTTTGATCCCTCTTGGATCCGCACGGCGATTCCCGACTTGTCAGCGCGCCCTTTTCCATGCCGACAATCGCCCAGACAGATCCAGCTTGTACCGGTGTGCTGTTAACACCTAAACCGGTGCAAATGATTTGATACCAATTATATAGTCATGAGAAAACTATTTAATACCAATCGCTCAACGGGCGTGTACTCCCGGTGAACGGTAGATGGGGGTAACGGGTAAAGCGTTTATCCGGTACGCCCACGAATAGGGGCGGCGCCGTGCGCGCCGCCCGTGGTTCCCAATTAGAGGGCGCTTAGGGCATCGACCTTGGGGTCGTCGGCCAGAGCGCGAATCTCGACCTCGACACCGCGGCCGACGAGCTCGCGAATGTCCTCTTCCTCGGCAGCAGTCACAAAGATCTGGCGGGAGATCTTACGGGCATCGGGACGCTGCTCGTCCTTGGACTTGGTGTTGCCCAGGTTGATGGAGGTGATCTGCGGGCAGCCGTCGACAAGCTGCTTGGCCTCGGCGATGCTGGCGACGCAGATGATCATCTTGTACTTATCGGTAACACCGGAGTTGATGGCCTCGATGGCGTGCTCCATGTCCTTGATGACGAGCTTGACGTTGGCCGGCTTTCCCATCTTGAGCGTAGTCTTCCAGACGGGATCGTTGGCAACCTTGTCGCCAACGCAGAAGATGCAGTCAGAGCCCAAGCCCTGGACCCAAGAGACGGCCACCTGGCCATGAAGCAGACGATGGTCGACGCGAAGCAGTTGAATCATGATTGACCCCCAAAGGTCTCATGCCGGAAACCCGGCCCCATTAATAGCAGGCGGTGACTAGAACTCTTCCTCGTCATCCGCATCGGTCAGCAGGTCGTTGACAAACTTGACGCGCGTGTCGTCAGCCGCGAGGATCTCGCGGATAACCTGATCGGCGGGAGCCTCCTGGTCCGAAAAGAGCAGCTGGATCAGCAGCGGCAGATTCATGTTGGCAACCAGGTAGGTGTTGGGGCGCGTCTGGACGATCTTGGTGAACTCGTTGTTGACGCTGCCGCCAAACAGGTCGGTGCACACGATTACGTCGTCGGCGGGGTCGAAGGTCGCCAGGAGCTTGGCGGCCTCCTCGGCGACGTCGGTGCGGCCGTCGACAAACATCGACAGGTCGTGGACGTTATCGCGCGCGCCCGAGAGCAGCTCGGTGCTCTCCTTGATGCCGGTCGCAAAATGCGCGTGGCTGGCAAAGATATATTGCCTCATTGCGGTTTCCCCCAAATGAAATTAGTAGTCGAACTGGTGGTAGTAGCGGCGGTACTTGAGGTTGTGCTTGGTGACC
>CAJKGV010000169.1:0-3968 GCA_905199455.1 Collinsella aerofaciens
AACCTGTCCCTTTTTGGCAGGTTAGCGGAGCTTGCTGGTCTCGAAGTACTCGGGGAACTGGTCCAGAACCTCGGTTTGGTTGCGGAACATCATGTGCAGGTGCTTGCTGACCAAAAAGCTCGCTTCGATGGGGTCGCGACCGGCGATAGCGCGGCGAATCTGCTTGTGCTCGTTCACGATGTCCTGATTGTCGAGAACCTGCGTGGCAGCGCGCAGCCAGCGAAAGCGCTCAAGGTCGGCATTGGTCTCTTCGAGCCACGACCACACGGTGCTGCGACATGCGATGCTAAAAATCATGTGATGCATGAGGTTGTCGCTCAAAAAGAAGCCGATGCGATCCTCTTCGGCCATGGCCTTTTCCTGCAGCACGATGGCGCGGTCGAGCTGCTCGATGCCAGCCGACGTGGCGCGCGCGCAGCACTCCACGATCACCTGCTTTTCCAGATGCTCGCGGATGTAACAGGCACTCTCGGCAAGGGTGAGGTTGATGGGCGAGACGTAGGTACCGCTCTGGGGCACGGTGCGCACCAGGCCTTCCTGCGCCAAACGAACCAAAGCCTCGCGCACAGGGGTGCGCCCCATATCTAGGTCGTCGCAAAGTTGCTTGACGCCCAGCTTTTCGCCCGGCTTGTAGTCCAGGTAGACGATTTTGCGTCGAATGGTGTGGTAGGACTGGTCCTGTAGGCTCGTTTCCTGCTCGCCGACGTGCATCGATTCTTCCATAGCGCCTCGCAACTGTTCTATCAAACTCATATGTCAGTTGTTAATTATGCCGCGAATCAGCTCTCCGCGGTGGGTAATTCGGCTGTTGCCTGAGAACTATTGCGGCATCTTAGTCTGTGTTTGCGCAAGGCTGCGCTCAATGTTGCCGTATCATAAGCCGTCGCAAACGTGAAATAGAAAGAAGGAATCCCATATGCAACTGGCAAATATCGTACGCGAGCGCTGGAAAGGCGTCTTGTTCTGCCTGGTCATCGCTATCCCCGCGACGTTGCTCGGCAAACAGATTGAGGTGGTCGGCGGGCCGGTATTTGCCATCCTCTTTGGCATGGTCCTGGCGCTCGTCTTTCCCAAGAATCGTCGCGAACAGCTCGCCGCCGGCGTCACCTATACGTCCAAAAAAGTCTTGCAGTACGCGGTAATCCTGCTTGGCTTTGGCATGAACCTCTCCCAGATTCTGTCCAAGGGCGCCCAGTCGCTGCCGATTATCGTGGCGACAATCTCGACCTCGCTTGTCATCGCCTTTGTGCTCTGCCGCGTTATGAACGTGCCGGGTAAGATCGCGACGCTTGTGGGTGTGGGTTCGTCGATTTGTGGCGGTTCTGCCATCGCCGCGACCGCACCCGTCATCGATGCCGACGATCGCGAGATTGCCCAGGCTATTTCGGTCATCTTCCTGTTTAACGTTATCGCGGCGCTCGTGTTTCCGACGCTCGGCGGCATGCTCGGGCTGACCAACGAGGGCTTTGGCCTGTTTGCCGGTACCGCCATCAACGACACCTCGTCCGTAACGGCTGCGGCGAGCGCTTGGGACAGCATGCATCCCGGCGCCAATGTGCTCGAGAGCGCCACGGTGGTCAAGCTCACCAGGACGCTGGTCATTATCCCCATCACGTTGGTCCTCGCATGCTGGCAGATGCATCTGGCGCGCAAGGCCGGCGGCGACGCCAAAAGCACGTTCTCGCTTAAACGCGCGTTTCCCATGTTTGTGCTGTTTTTTGTGCTGGCGAGCGTGATCACTACGGTGCTTCAGCTTCCTGCATCCATTACGGCGCCCATCAAGGAGCTGTCGAAGTTCTTTATTGTGATGGCCATGGCGGCTATTGGTTTTAATACCGATATCGTCGAGCTGGTCAAAAAGGGCGGCAAGCCCATCGCGCTGGGCTTTTGCTGCTGGATTGGCATTGCGTGCATGAGTTTGGGAATGCAGCACGTGCTGGGAATCTGGTAGAGAAGTAGCTTATTTGCGTGCTGCGTGCTGGTGAGCGCATTCTCACGGTGGAGCGATAGGAGCTCTTGCGGGTATGGCTTGTCCGCAGGTTTATAAGTCCCGAAGAGCTCTTATCGCCCCGCCAGGATGGCGATGCGGGGCAACACCTATACTCGCAGGACGGCGCTTTCTGCCCTATAGTGTTTGGTGAGCAATATCGTTCAATTTTGAAACACTCGGTCGTGCGACCGTCGGCGGCTGCATGTCGCCGCGGACAGGGGCAAATCATGGATAGCGATGCCAAGCTGAACATCTTGACCGAGGCCCTGGCTGCTGCCGGGGCCTCGGCATTGGCAATCGATGCGCGTGGGGACGTCGCGATCTCGACCATGAATGACGCGGCGCTTGAGCGGGATGTGGCGGCTTTTGTTGCTGAGCGCCTCGACCGTATAGGAGACGGCGCGCGTCTGGTTATGGGGCGTGCGGGTACGCGCCTGAGCCTGGCCGTTCGCCCCACCGACAAAGAGGGCGGGGGCCTTTGGGTCGTCGTGGTCCGCGAGGTGCGCGGCGCCGCGGCGCATGCGGGCATCGAATGGCTCAACGCCGACGAAGTTGAGGCCCGCTACGAATCGAGCGCGTACGGCATCGTTGAAGGCGCTGCTGCGGTAGCTGCACCGGTTGCCGAGAGCTATGCGCGCGGCGTGCCCCTTATGCTCGAGGGCGAGCTTGGCGCAGGTCAGGTCGAGATTGCCAAGCGCCTCTATCTGGACGGTCCTTTTGCCGATCAGCCCTTTGTTTCCGTCGCGCTCGATGAGCTCACCGAGCGCGGTTGGCGCCATGTGCTCAAAAGCGCCGAATCGCCGTTGTTCCAAACGGAGCTGACCCTTTGCATTGAGGGCTGGAACGCGGTTGGCCCCCAGCGCCTCCGCGAGCTGGTCTCCACGATGGCCGACACCGCGTTGGCGACGCGCTGCCATGTGGTGCTGACGGCGAATGACATGCCGGGCGGCAGCGAAAGTGATCAAGCCGCCTTTGTGACCGAGCGCTTCGCCTGTGCGGTGAGCGTGGCGCCGGCAATCGCCGAGCAGGGAGCCGCGTCGACGAAGGTTGCGCGCTATTTGGAATATCTCGCTGACGCATTTGGGACGGCAGCGCCCACGCTGTCTGCCGCGGCGACGAAGACGCTCGATGCTTACCGCTGGCCGCGCAATTATCTGCAGCTCCGCGAGGTCTCGGAACGACTGTATATATTGGTGGGGGCGGGCACGGTGGACCGCGCTGTGGCGGAGGAAGTGCTCGCCCAAGAGGACGTGATTAAGACCGCAACCTTTGGCGCCCCGACACTCGAAAGCGACCTGTATATCCTGCGACCGCTGGCCGATACCGAGCGAGATATCGCGCATCTGGTTGTAGATCATCTCCACGGCAATCGAACCCGTGCGGCGGAGGTGCTGGGCATAAGCCGTACAACGCTGTGGCGCTTGCTGAAGGACGATGACCGTTGAGCGAGGCGCCCGTGACCGCGCGCGACGCGTGTGCTACAGTCCAAAGCGTTATTGTTTCGATTTGGTTACGGCGTGCGAGGGCGTATGGCTGAGACTACAAAACCGAGCCGCAGAAGGCGGAGCGCCGCACCGGTCAACCGACGCACGACATCGGTGACGTGGGGCAAACACGCCTCGGGGTTTGATGGCTCGTTCAAGCGCACTAAATATGGCTATCCTTCGGCAAGCGCCCGCTTGGCCATGCAGGCAGAGTCCTCGCTGTGGGGCCGCAAACGCGTGGTGGGCTCAAAGCTCAAGCACGACGGAACGCTCGGTTACATCAGCCGAGGGGCGGCTCGCCGCAGCGGACTCAATCCGGCTGGTTGGCATCGTTATGTTCCGATCGCGGTCGTCGTTGCGGTGATCGTCATCGCACTCGCTGCGCTTGGCTACGCCGGCGGTGGCGCCAACTTGGACGCAGTGTTTAAATCGCCCGAGCTCGCGCATGCAGGCACAGAAGTTGTCGAGGGCGCTCAGACCCAGACGGGCGTCGC
>CAJKGV010000170.1:0-3903 GCA_905199455.1 Collinsella aerofaciens
CCCTTGCCAACAAGGAGTCCCTCGTCGTCGGTGGCGACTTGCTTATGCCGTTGGCGCAACCGGGCCAGCTTATTCCAGTCGACTCTGAGCACTCCGCCATCTACCAGTGCTATCTGGGGGAGAACCCACGCGAAGCTCATTGTATTTGGCTCACCTGCTCGGGCGGTCCGTTCTTTGGCCGCACGCGCCGCGAGCTCGACCGCGTGACGCGTGCCGATGCCCTCGCACATCCCACGTGGGCCATGGGTGCCAAGATCACCATCGACTCCGCCACCCTCATGAACAAGGGACTGGAGCGCATTGAGGCCATGCATCTGTTCAACTGCGACCTCGATTTCATTAACGTGGTCGTGCAGCGTCAGTCCAAGATTCACTCTATGGTCGAGTTCGCCGACGGCTCTGTGATGGCGCATCTCGGTGCTTCCGACATGCGTATTCCCATCCAGTTCGCGTTCTCGTATCCCGAGCGTTGGGATACCCCGGCGCCTCGTATTGATTTTCGCGAGCTGGGGCAGCTCACGTTTGATGCTGCCGACATGGATACCTTCCGCTGTCTGGCACTGGCCGAGCGTGCCGGCAAGACGGGTGGCACCATGCCGTGCGTGCTCAATGCCGTCAACGAGGTCGCCGTCGATGCCTTCCTGCACGATGGCTGCAGCTTTACTGATATCGATCGCATTGTGGAATCTTGCATGGATGCTCACGATGCGCAGACGGTCGATTCGTTTGAGCAGCTTCGCGACATCGATGCGTGGGCGCGTGAAAAAGCTGCGCAGGTGCTCGCCGCAACCCGTTCCTAACCCATAAGGATTGCTTTTTCGTTTTATGGATACTGTTCTGAGCGTTCTCTCATCGGTCTTTTGGGGCCTGCTGATGCTTTCCGTCCTCGTGTTTTTGCACGAGGGCGGCCACTTTTTGGCGGCGCGTGCCTGCGGCGTCCGTGTGACCGAGTTCTTTTTGGGTCTGCCGTGCCGCTTTGACATCCATTACACGTCGCGTCGCATTGGAACCAAGTTTGGCGTGACCCCGCTGCTGCTGGGTGGCTACGCTGCCATCTGCGGTATGGATCCGACCGATGTCTCGTGCGCCGATCGCGTGCTCGCGGCTATCTACCGTCATGGTCGCGTGACCGTGGCCGACCTTGCTGCCGAGCTCGAGCTTTCCGAGGAGGATGTGCTCGAGGCTTGTGCTCTGTTGCTGGGCTGGGGCTCCATCGCACCTTGGTATGAGGAAGGGGAGAAGCCCTCACCGAGCTACTATCCCACCAAGTATCAGACACTGCCTCGAGACGCTGCGGGTTACACCACCTTTGACGGCCGCCGGTTCGATCGAGAGCATGCGACTGCCGAGGGCGATGTGTGGGAGCTGCCGTGCGGCGAGGCTGATTTCTTGGCGCAAGAGCGCTCGCGCACTTATCTTGGCCAGGGCTTTCTCAAGCGCGCCTTTATGCTGCTCGCGGGCATTCTCGTCAATATCCTGACGGGTTTTTTGCTCCTTATGAGCATCTATTCCATTGCGGGTGTCACCGTGCCGATGGATACCAACGTGATCGGTCAGGTTGACGAGGGGTCTATTGCCGCCAAGGCGGGAATCGAGGGCGGTGATGCGATCCTTTCGGTCGACGGTGTCTCATGTTCCACTTGGATGGACGTCTACGATGCTATCGGCAAGGCCGCCGGTAAGGACGATATCGCCATTGAGTATGAGCGCGACGGCAAGCAGCATTCGACCTCGGTTGCGCTCAAGGAGGACGAGCGCCTAGGTGTGTATGCCTCTACGGAGGTAGTCCGTTTGGACCCGATCACCTCGGCGCGTCTGTCATTCTCCTATGTTGTGCAGACGGCGGATGGCGTTATGCGCCTACTCCAGCCGCAGCATACGATGGAGATTCTCGACCAGTCCTCGTCGATCGTGGGTATTAGCGTTATGTCCTCACAGGCTGCTGCTGCCGGCCCCGTAACGTTCCTGTCGTTTGCAGCGCTCATTTCGTTCTCGCTGGGTTTTATGAACTTACTGCCCATCCCCCCGCTCGACGGCGGTAAGTTAGTCATCGAGATTATTCAAAAGATTGCGGGTCGCGAGCTGCCTCTCAAGGCTCAGACAATTGTGAGCTATGTGGGCATCGCGCTCTTCGCACTGCTGTTTGTCTATATGCTTCGTTCCGACATCCTTCGATTTATTCTGTAGGGGAGTGTTTGGATTGTCTTTATCCCATTCTTTGCCGCGCGAGCTGACGCGCCCCGTGCATGTGGGCGGCGTGCAGATCGGCGGCGGCGCGCCGGTGGTGGTTCAGTCTATGACCTGCACTGATACCGCCGATGCCCAGGCAACGCTTGGGCAGGTTCGCGCGTTGGCGCAGGCGGGCTGCGATATCGTGCGCGTGAGTGTACCCACCGAGGCCGCGCTCGAGGGCTTTCGTACCATCTGTGCTGAGTCCCCGGTGCCGATCGTCGCCGATATTCACTTTAACCATAAGCTCGCCATTGGTGCCGTTGAGGCCGGTGCTGCCAAGCTGCGCATCAATCCCGGCAATATCGGCGATTGGGCCAAGGTTGACGCGGTGATCGATGCTGCGGGTGCCGCGGGCTGTGCGATTCGTATCGGCGTCAATGCCGGTTCGCTTGAGCAGGATATCGCCGAGCGCGACGACCTTACACAGCCCGAAAAGCTCGTGATGTCGAGTGAGCGTTTCGTCAAGCATTTTGAGGACCGCGGCTTTACGAACATTGTGCTTTCGGCCAAGGCCCATAGCGTGCAAACGACGCTCGATACCTATCGAGCCCTGTCGCGTGAGATTCCCCACGTTCCGCTTCACCTGGGCGTAACCGAGGCGGGTACCAAGCTGCAGGGCACCATCAAAAGCTCGGTGGGCCTTGGTATCCTGCTGTCTGAGGGTATCGGTGACACCATGCGCGTCTCGCTCACGGCCGATCCGGTTGAGGAGCCGCCGGTGGCCTGGGGAGTTTTGCAGTCGCTGGGCCTGCGTCGCCGTGGCCCCGAGATTGTTTCGTGCCCCACGTGCGCTCGCTGCCAGGTTAACCTGATTCCCATCGCTGAGGAAGTAACCGAGCGGCTTAAGAACTATGCCGCGCCGCTTTCGATTGCCGTCATGGGATGTGCCGTTAATGGCCCCGGTGAGGCTTCTGATGCCGACCTGGGCGTTGCTTGCGGACGTGGTCAGGCCTTGCTCTTTTCGCATGGCCAGATCATTGGTAAAGTAGCTGAGGACCAAATTGTCGACGCGCTTATGGCAGAGGTCGACAAACTTATTGAGGAGAAATAAATGACCCGAGCAATGTATATGTCTAAGCTCTATGCGCCGACGCTTAAAGAGGATCCGGCGGACGCTGAGCTCGCCAGCCACCGCCTGCTGCTCCGTGCCGGCATGATCCGCAAGGAGGCCGCCGGTCTGTATTCCTACCTGCCGCTTGCTTGGCGCTCGATCCGCAAGATCGAGAACATCGTGCGCGACGAGATGGATGCTGCCGGCGCCCAGGAGCTCATGATGCCCATTATGGTCGATGCCGAGCTGTGGCGTGAGTCCGGCCGCATCGATGCCTATGGCAAGGAGCTCGTGCGCTTTGATGACCGCCACGGCCGCGAGTTTGTTCTCGGACCCACGCATGAGGAGACCGTGACTGCCCTGGTGCGCAATGAGCTGCGTTCCTACAAGCAGCTGCCGGTGAATCTCTATCACATCCAGGATAAGTTCCGCGACGAGTTCCGTCCCCGCTTTGGCCTGATGCGCGGCCGCGAGTTCATCATGAAGGACGCCTACAGCTTCTCCGCCACGCAGGAGAGCCTGCAGGAGGAGTACGACAAGATGAAGCAGGCGTACGCCAACATTTGTGAGCGCTGCTACATCAAGGCCCTGCCCGTTGTCGCCGACTCCGGCGAGATCGG
>CAJKGV010000171.1:0-3839 GCA_905199455.1 Collinsella aerofaciens
GTCCGCGTGGCGGCGTATAATCGGCGGCAGATGACTTGGACGTTAGGAAACCATGACCGATAGCATGCAGCAGATGGCGCTCGACACGCTCGGCGCCTATTTTGGCTACACCTCGTTTCGCCCGGGGCAGGACCGCATGGTCGATGCGATCCTCGCCGGTCGCGATGCGCTGGGCGTTATGCCCACGGGCGCCGGCAAGTCCATTTGCTACCAGGTGCCCGCGCTCATGCTGCCCGGCATCACCTTTGTGGTGAGTCCGCTGCTGTCGCTTATGGAGGACCAGACCCGTGCGTTGCTCGCGGCGGGTGCGCGGCCCAGCTATCTCAACTCCAGCCTTACGCCGGCTCAGCAAAACACCGTGCTCAAGCGGGCGCGCGAGGGCCGCTATCAGCTTATGTATGTGGCACCCGAGCGCCTGCTCGAGCCGCGCTTTTTAGCCTTTGCGCAGGAAGCCGCGGCGGACGGCGGCATTGGCGTGCCGCTCGTGGCCATTGACGAGGCCCACTGCGTGAGCCAATGGGGCCAGGATTTCCGCCCCGCCTATCTGCAGATTCGTGAGTTCATCGATTCCCTGCCGCAGCGCCCCATCGTGGCGGCCTTTACCGCTACGGCGACCGAGCGCGTGCGCGCGGATATCCAGCAGATGCTCGGCCTGCAAAACCCCGCGACGGTGGTGACGGGCTTCGATCGCAAGAACCTCTACTTTGGTTGCGAGGAGATGGGCGACAAGGCCAAGACTGCCTGGGTGCGCGACTACGTGATCGCGCATTCGAGCGAGAGCGGCATCGTGTATTGTTCGACCCGCAAGACAGTTGATGCGCTGGCGGGCGAGCTTGCCGAGGCGCTGGGCCCCAGCGGCATTCGCGTTGGCCGCTACCATGCCGGCATGGGCAACGACGCCCGTCGCCAAAGCCAGCGCGCCTTTATCGACGACGATATCCAGGTGATGGTTGCCACCAACGCCTTTGGCATGGGCATCGACAAGCCCAACGTGCGCTACGTGATCCACAACAACGTGCCCGAGAGCATCGAGGCCTACTACCAGGAGGCGGGCCGCGCCGGTCGCGACGGCGACCCGGCCAGCTGCCACTTGCTGTGGAACGGCAACGATTTTCGCATGCGCCGCTTTCTGATCGACCGCGGCGATGCTGCCGATGAGGCGCTCGACGACGAGCAGCGCGCGTGGGCGCTCCAGAATCGATATCGTCTGCTCAGCCAGATGGAGGGCTACTGCAATACCACCGGCTGCCTGCGCGAATACATGCTGCGCTACTTTGGCGACGAGGCCGCGGCCGAGCATGCCGCGGCCAGTACGGGCGGCACCGCCACGGACGACGTCGAGAGCTGCGGCAACTGCAGCAACTGCCTCACGCAGTTCGAGGTCGAGGACGTCACCGATATGGCCCGCGCTGCCGTGCGCTATGTGGCCACGCGTCCCATGCGCTTTGGCAAGTCGCTCATCGCCGATGTGCTCCACGGCGGCAACACCGAGCGCATTCGCCAGATGCATCTGGACGAGGACCGCGGCTACGGTGAGCTGTCGAGCGAATCGGTCGGGCGCATCAAGGACATCATCGGCCAGCTGTGCGGCCGCGGTTATCTGGCCACCTCGCAGGGGCAGTACCCGGTCGTGGGGCTGGGTCCGCGTGCCGTCGAGGTCGAGGATGAGGCGTTCGCCTTTACCGTTAAGCGTCGTGCGTCCAAGCGCAAGGCCTCGGCCCGCGCCCGCCGCGCCGTCGATTTGCTGCGCGAGGAGGCCGAGCTGGATCAGCGCCCGCGTGTTGGCGACGATGCCGAGCTGTTCGAGCGCCTGCGTGCCCTGCGCAAGGATATTTCGACCGAGCTGGAGATGGCGCCGTACATGGTCTTTTCCGACAAGGCTCTGCGAGGTCTGTGCCGCCTACGCCCGCAGACGCGCGACGAGCTTATCCAGGTCAACGGCATCGGCGAGAAAAAGGCCGATGCCTTTGGCGAGCAGTTTATGGCGGCGATTGAAGAGTTTGAGTCCGAACATGCACGGAATGGAGCATAACGATGACATTCGACGATAAAACCGACCACACTGACGTGTCCGCCGTGCCACTGTACCAGCAGGTTATGGACGACCTAAAGGGCGAGATCGCGCGCGGCGTGTACGCAGCCGGCTCGCGCATTCCTTCCGAGATGGAGCTCGCGAAGTCCTACGGCGTGGGTCGCGTCACCGTGCGCCGTGCCATCGAGGAGCTATCGCGCGCGGGCTACCTCAACCGCCAGCAGGGGAGAGGCACGTTTGTGTGTGCACCCAAGCTCAAGCGCAAGATTGTCCAGAAGGGCGATGTTCAGAGCTTTACCGAGGGTTGCGCTGCCAACGACATGGTGTCGGGTGCACGTCTGGTGTCGCGCACGGTGGTAGCGGCGACGCGCGAGGATGCGGCGTTCTTTGGCGTGGAGCCCGGCTGCGAGCTTATCGTGGTCGAGCGCGTACGCACGGCCGACGGCGTGCCCGTCATGCTCGAGAACAACGCCTTTGTGCTGGCTGACCATCCTTATCTGCAGACGCTTGCCGATAAGGACCTCGCCGATAACTCGATCTTCGCGCTCGTTGCCGAGCATTCAGGCCGCGCACCACTCAAGTCCGACCCTTGCACCGTGGAGATCGCGCTCGCCGATGCTCAGGCGGCCCCGCTGTTGGAGGTGCCGGTCGGCGAGCCGCTCTTCTATATGGAGGCGTACTTTACCGATGCGGACGATCAGCCCTTGCTGCTCGGACGCCAAAAGATCGTGGGCTCGCGCTACGTTTTCGACATCTAACGTCCATAGATAGAACAACATAGAACAAGTTTGGTGAAATGACTTCACGAGCGTCGTCGTGCGTGCTATAAATAGGACAACATAGAACGACCGCAGGTACAAGCTGTCGTCGTTCAAAACCGCCACACAAAGAGGAACATCAGGATGAACGCACATGATCTGGTTCAGGAAATCATCGAGCGCAAGGGTAAGATTGAGAATGTCTTTTGGATTGCTTGTGGCGGTTCGATGATTGACCTGATGCCGGCCAACGAGCTGCTCAAGCGCGAGGCCACCACGTTTACCTCGACGGTCTACACGGCACGCGAGTTTTGCCTGATGGCCCCCAAGAGCCTTGGCGAGAAGTCGCTCGTTATTGCCTGCAGCCACAGCGGCAACACGCAAGAGGTCGTCGACGGCTGCGAGATGGCGCTGGCGGCCGGTGCCGAGGTCGTTGCCCTCACCGACTGCGAGGGCTCCAAGATCGACAACGGCAAGTGGACCACCTGGGTCTACCCCTGGGGCGAGGGCGTGCCGCAGGCCGAGGTGCCTCAGGGCATCGGCGCTCTGATCGCCGCCGAGCTGCTCGACCAGCAGGAAGGCTACGAGGCACTCGCCGACATGTACGAGGGCCTAAAGCAGATGGATGCGCTGCTGCCCGCCGCCCGCGAGAAGGTCAACGCCGAGCTGGGCGCCCGCTTTGCCGAGCTCTGTCAGCAGCACAAGTTCTTCTATATCCTGGGATCCGGCCCCAACTTTAGCCAGACCTACGCAATGGCCATCTGCTCGCTCATGGAGATGCAGTGGCAGCACTGCTGCTATATTCACTCCGGCGAGTACTTCCACGGCCCGTTCGAAGCCACCGAGCCCGGCGTGTTCTACTTTGTGCAGCTCGGATCGGGCGAGTGCCGCCCCATGGAGGAGCGCGCGCTGGCGTTCCTCAACACGCACACCGACACGATCATGGTGCTCGACGCGCTTGAGTACGGCGTGGGCGAGGTGCCTGCCAACGTGCGTTCGTTCCTGGAGCCGATCTTCTTCTACAACATGAGCTGCGAGCTGCGCGCCGC
>CAJKGV010000172.1:0-3829 GCA_905199455.1 Collinsella aerofaciens
ACGGCACCGAGCCGTACGCTTGAACTGAGAAGGGGGAGGCCTCGCGGCCTCCCCCCTTTTTTGCGTTTATTGGGCGTAAATGAATTACATCAGACGATCTTATTGTTTTTGGTATTGAGCTTTTATTTAAAGAAAATAAATCGAATAACAAGGGCAACTGCTATGGCCACAATGATTAAAAGCAGGATTGTCAGTCGATGCTGCTTGCGTCGTTTACTTGACGAAACGAAGATTGATTTTCCCTGTTTTGGCGTTTCGAGATAGCGAGCCGAATGCGTCAAGGTTTGCTTTGGTCGAGGACCTCTTTGTTGATTGGCGGCGGATACTTTCAGTGGCTCCTCACTAGCTGCGCTGTTTTTAGATAATGGTGCGTCTTTCAGATATACAGGGTCTCCCGAGGCGACGCCCATGTGCTTACGTCCTGTCTGGGTATCCTCGAGCGTTTGATATCGATTTCTCGTCACATACTCGGGCTCTGCATCATTAATGGGCTCTTGCGAGATGTGGGGGCGATGGAACCGTGGCGGCTGCGTGGAAGTATCTCCCCCCTGCGTCGGCATAAACATTTTGTTCTGGTTTTGGTCGTCCATGATGCCCTTTAGCTCGTTACCAACAACGTGTACGCGCTCATTGTAAGCCCCTTGTTATTTGTAGCTGCGAACATACTCGTTATTTAAGCTCTGGTTCAAAGAACCTTAACCTTACTAAAACCTGAGTCATACACACTTAGATATGCTTATAGTACTTGACTCAAAAAACTTTATAGTCGATGTATATATAAGCACTGTGTGGGCATATATAAGAGCGTCAAAAGAAGTCCCAGTCACCTAGAAGATGGCTCGGCAGTCCTAAAAGGAGTGGTAAACATGGCAAGCATGGTTCCTTATCGTTCGGTTTTTGGCGTTCGCCCCTCTGCAAGCTCGCTGTTCGATCTGTTTGATGATATGACCGACCTTGCAAACAACTCGATTGCTTCCAAGGCGTTTCCCGTTGACGTTGAGGATAAGGGCGACGGCTATGAGGTCAAGGCCTATCTGACCGGTGTCGCCAAGGACGATATCGATGTCGAGCTTAACGAGGGCCGTCTGTCCATTAGCGTGAATGTCGAGGAAGACGAGGAGAACGAGGGCAAGAACTTCCTGCAGAAGGAGTTCAGCTCGTACAGCGCGACGCGTGGCGTGTATCTAAAGGACGCTTCGAGCGAGGGCCTCTCGGCTAAGTACGCTGACGGCATCCTGACCGTTACGGTTCCCAAGATCGTCGAGAAGAAGAACGTTACGAAGATCTCCATCGACTAACTTCGTTGGTGTTCTGCGCTATTAAAAGACAGCAAAAGGGGCTGGGAAGCGATTCTCGGCCCCTTTTGCTGTCTAGGACAGTCTATTGAATGGTTGCCGGCTGATACTGACTCGCAGGGCGTATCGAGAGTTTTCGCGATCCTTGGAGAAGGGTTGCGGAGCTGCCGACCTCGTCATCCAGGGTTGCGGCCAGAGCTTTGGTATAGCTTTTGACGGTAAGGCTCGGACGATTGTTATCTTGGCTGATATGCATGGCAATGAGCTGTTCGGTGCGATCTGTAACAAGTTCGCGCGCGGCTTCGGCGGCTTGGCTGTTGGAGAGGTGTCCCCTTGCAGACAGGATGCGCTCCTGAAGAAAGCGGGGATATTCTCCCTCGCGCAGCATGGTCACATCGTGGTTGCTTTCGAGCGCGAGGACTCGACAATCTTTGAGGGTGTTCATGGCTTGGCTCGATAGCTCTCCGGTGTCGGTGGCAAAGCCGATGGAATCATCGAGGGCGTCGAATCGATAACCGACTGGATTGATGACATCGTGTGATGTTGAGTAGGTTTGCACGTGGATGCCGGCAATGGATAGGGTGTCACCGGGATCGAATTCCTCGACAGGCAGATGCGAAAGATTTTCTTTGTTCGAAAGAGTGCCCCTGCTGGCAAAGAGGGGGCCGTGCCAGTGCTTGCACCAGACATCGAGGCCCTTGATGTGATCGCTATGCTCATGAGTAATGAGAAGAGCCGAGACGTTGTCTGTCGAGAGCCCCAGTTCTGCCATGCGCTTTAATGTCTCGCGGCGAGACAGTCCGTCATCGACCATAATGAGCCCCTGCGGGCCCTCGATGAGTGCGCAGTTGCCTTTAGAACCACTGCCGAGGATATGAAGGTGCAGACGAGACATAAGATTCCAAAGGATACAATGGGTGCGGACGAATAGAGGAGGAAGCGAATGCCAACGGTATCACAGCATTATGGACACCATGCCGTGCCCGGGGCAGTCGATGAGACCCGAACGAGGCAGCAGGCTGCTCCTGTCGTGCTCATGGTATCAGGCGGCGCGGACTCGACGGCACTGCTTCTTATGGCGTGCACATCAAAGCTGGATATCCAAGACGGACGCGGTGTTGCCCCCATTGCTCGCGAGCGCCTGCATGTGCTGCATGTAAACCATCATCTGCGCGGCAAGGCGTCCGATGGCGACGAGGCCTTTGTGCGTGAGCTCTGCGCGAAATATGGTTTACCGCTGTGCGTGGAGCACGCTTATTTTGATGGGGAGTCGGGCAATATTGAGGCCGCGGCCCGCGAGGTGCGCTATGCCGCGGCGCGGAGGTATGTTCGCGAGCTCTGCGCCCAGACGGGGGCACCGCGAACGGCGGCTCGTATCTGCACCGCGCACACGTCTTCGGATCGCGCGGAAACGTTTTTGATGAACGCGATTAAGGGTTCAGGGCCCGCTGGCCTATCGAGCATTCCTCGCCGGAGGAATATCGTGGTGCGTCCCTTGCTCGACCTAACTCATGGCGAGCTCGTGGGCTATCTACAGGTACATGGTCAGCCGTGGCGTGAAGACGAGAGCAATGAGGATATCTCGTATCTGCGAAACTACGTGCGCCATCGAGTGATGCCGGTGGTGGCGCAGCGCAACGCGAGCGTCTGCAAGACGATTGGCGCCGCCTGCGAGATCTTAGGCGATGAGGACGCGTTTTTGTCTCAGCTTTCGGCACAGGCGTTTCGAAGCTGCCTGCGTAAGGAGGCGGCGGGCGCGCTGGTGCTCGATGCCAGGCGCCTTGCTGCGGCCGAGGTGGTAATCGCGCGGCGTATCGTGCGACTGGCAATTAAGCGCATCGATCCGGACGCTCGTCCAGAGATGCGACATGTGGAGCGAGTCCTTTCCTGCGTTGCCGAGGGCGCCGGCTCGGTCACGCTTCCGGCGGGGATTGACGCACGCATTGAGTTTGGCATGCTGGCGTTCAAGGCGCCGGCGGCTCGCGAGGGCCTGGTCGCGGACTGGGTTACCGTACCCGGTCGTTTGCCGTTGGGCGGGGGACGTATGCTGGTCACAGAACCGATGGCCGTTGAGCCGGGATGCGATATCGTGCGCCGCGCCCGTGAGCTTGCAGCTGCCGGGGAAGTGACAGCTTTGGTAGACGCGGCTGCTCTGGGTTTTGCCGACAGCGATAGTGAGCGGATCCTGGCGGGCTCGCGTGGCGAGATCCCTGCCGAGGCGCGATTGGCGCGCCTGTGGGTGGACGGTCCCGCACCGGGAGACGTGATGTGCCCGTTAGGGATGAGTGGTCGAAGCAAGAAAGTATCCGACTTGCTAGGTGAGGCTCGCATTCCCGTTTCCGAGCGCGCCGGCGTGCCCATGGTGAGGACGGCGCCGGGGGGCGCCGTGGTGTGGGTCGCCGGAGTTCGCGCGGACGAGCGTTTTAAGTGCACGGCCGCAACGCGCGTGGCATATCTGCTCCGCGTGGTCGATGCGGAATAGCGTCCCACGCCAGCTATTCTGTGCGACGTTGACGGTATTCCCGCGCTGATGG
>CAJKGV010000173.1:0-3812 GCA_905199455.1 Collinsella aerofaciens
AGCTCGTCAATGATAATGACAAGGTAGGGCATCTTTTGCGGCGGATTGTCGTAATGCTCAAACTCGCCAGCAGCCTGCTTTTCGTTGTAGGTCGAGATCTTACGCACGTTGAGACGCTCGAAGACCTTCAGGCGACGCTCCATCTCGGACACAGCCCATTGCAGAGCGCTCGCGGCCTGCTTGGGCTCGGTCACCACGGGCACATAGAGATGCGGCAGACCGTTATAGCCCGCAAGCTCGACGCGCTTGGGGTCGACCATGATCAGGCGAACGTCCTCGGGAAGGGCGCGCATGAGCAATGTCGTGATGATGGAATTGATCATCACCGACTTACCAGAACCGGTCGTACCGGCAATCAACAGGTGAGGCATCTTGGCGAGGTCGGCGACAACCGGCGTGCCCTCGGCGTCGCGGCCGATGGCGAGCTCGAGCGGACCGCCCTTCACATAGGGCAGCACGTCGCCCAGATTGACGTTCTGGCGCTTGCGGTTGGGAATCTCGATGCCCACGAGCGAGGTGCCGGAGATCGGGGCAAAGATACGCACCGACTGGGCAGCGAGCGAAAGCGCGATATCGTCCTCGAGGCTCGAAATTTTGCTCACACGCTCGCCCTCACCGGGCTGCAGTTTAAAGGTCGTCACCGTGGGGCCGGCGATCCAGCCGACCACGCGGGCACTGCGGCCAAACTCAAGCAAGGTGGATTGCAGTGACTCAGCGGTCTGCTCCAGCTCCTTGTCCGAAGACGCGGCGGAAGCCGACTGCGGGTTGGCATGCAGGATTTCGAGCGGCGGAAGCTTGAGTCCGTCCTCTTCTTCGCCCTCGTTATCTGCGGCGCCGTCGTCCACTCCCCCATCACGAGCCGCAGCCGATTCGATAGCACTCGTGGCAGGCGCACCGGCAACCTTGGGATGCTTCAGGAAGTCGGGAATCTGAGGTGCGGCCGAGACGGGATTCACGACAAACGGCGGCTCGGACTCGTCGATCTTATCGGAGTCGTCTTCCATCGAAAGCTGGCCGGTTACCTGGCCGCGCTTTGCATGGCGACGCGGCAGCAAAGTTGTCTTTGCGGTCTCAATCGGACCCTCGTCGTCCTCGTCATCGCCCTCGGTGAGCTCAATCTCGCTATCGGACCAAGACGGGTCGGGCTCACTCGTATTGAGCTTAGGCGCAGCCTTGCCCTTCTTGACATGGCGACGCGGCAGCAGCGTGGTCTTGGCCCGCTCGGCTTCAACCGACTCGGATACGTCGACAAACGGGTCATCGTCCTCGTTGTCATCCAAAACCGGGTCGACATCGCCACCCATGACCGTGGTCACCGCGGCGTCAGTCCCCTTCTGGCGCAGAATGCTCAGGTGCGGACGAGCGACGCCGGGAACAGACAGGGCCTCTTCATCGCCCCACGGGCTGGCGTTGACATCGGCACGACGGCGTTCGGCAAAATCTGCCGCACGATCGCGTGCGGAGCGCAAAACGCCACCCACCGAAAAGCCGATAATGACCAAACCAACGACGACAAGCCCCAGCAAGACAACCATGGCGATAGGTTTACCCAGGGCGTTTTGCAAGGCACTTGCGATAAAGGCGCCAATGTAGCCGCCCGACACAGAAAGGTTCTGCGGCGTAAACATAAGGTCGCACGAATCGCTCGTGCCCGGCACCATCAGCGAAAGAATGGAGACGACGGCGATAAAGACCACGGCGCCGCCCGCGACAGAGCGCACGTTGAGCGGCGAGTCCTCACCCAAAAAGAGCGTGGCGGCAAACAGCAAGATGACGATCGGCAGCACGTAGGCGCCCAGGCCAAAGCCCAGGTGGTAGAAACCGGCAACCGCAGCCGTCACGGGCGCTGTTGCCGGAGAGATCACGGCAATGAAGGACGCGATCGCCAAAACGGCGATGACCACACCGGCGATATCGCGATTGGCCGAAGGCTCGACCAAGGGCTCAAAATCGTCGAAGTCTGCCTCATGGCCCTTATTGGCACGCAGATGGGAACCGGCACCCTTAGCAGATGCCGGTTGGTTGTTGGCTTTATTGCCTTTGGCGTTTTGTGCAGATCCGCGCGCCAAACTAAACCTCCATGACGACCGGGATGATCATCGGACGGGTACGCGTACGGCTCCAAATGAAGTTGGAGAGCGAATCGCGCACGGCCTTGCGAATGGCATCGGAGCCGCTGCTGGTAAAGCTGAACTTGCCCTTCTCGATCGTCTTCATAATGGATGCGGAGGCATCCTCGGAGAACTGGTCGTCGATGGCAAACGAGACGCCGCGACCCGAGAACTCGATAGCCTCGATCTTCTTGTGCTTGAGCGAGACGATAGCAACGGCCGTGACCATACCGTCATTGGCGAGCTTCTGGCGATCGCGCAGGACGATGGGGTCGGTATCGCCGATACGCAGGCCGTCGACGTAGACGACGCCGGACTCGACGGGCGTACCACGCTTGACGATACCGCCGCGCATCTCGAGCGTGTCACCGTTATCGAGGATAAAGATATGATCGTCCTTGAGACCCATCTTGCGGGCCAGCTGAGCATGGGCGCGCAGATGCACGGCCTCACCGTGAACCGGCATAAAGTACGTGGGCTTGGCCATGGCCATCAGGAGCTTGAGCTCCTCCTGGCTACCGTGACCCGAGACGTGGACGAGAGCGCGGTTCTTATCCCACACATCGCAGCCGAGCTTGGCCAGGCTGTTGACGACCTGCTGGACGGCTTTCTCATTGCCGGGAACAGGAGTTGCCGAGAGGATAACGGTATCGCCCTCGTGGATGGAGAGCGTCTTGTGCTCGCCATTGGCCATGCGGGACAGGGCCGACAGCGGCTCTCCCTGCGAGCCAGTGCACATGACGACGATCTTGTCGTCGGGCAGGTTATCAATGTCGAAGGCATCGATGATATCGGCATCATCGATGTTGAGATAACCGAGCTCGCGCGCCACGCGGGTGTTCGTGAGCATGGAGCGACCGGTCACAACGACCTTACGGCCGCACTTGCGGGCGGCATCGCAGATCTGCTGCAGACGATGGATGTGGCTCGAGAACGACGCGACGAACACGCGACCCGGCGCGTTCTTGATGGCGTGCAGCAGGTTGGGACCAACCTCGGCCTCGGACTTGGTAAAGCCGGGAACCGTGGCATTGGTGGAGTCGGAAAGCAGCAGGTCGATGCCCTGCTTTGCAAAGCGGCTGATAGCGGCATAATCGGGCGTGACGCCGTCGATGGGCGTCTGGTCGAGCTTAAAGTCGCCGGTGTGCATAACGGTGCCCTGATTGGTGCGGATGAACACGCCCAGAGCGCCGGGGATGGAGTGCGTCATCGAGAAGAAGTCGAGCGAGATGCCGCCGAGGTTGACATGGCTGCCGCCCTTGACCTCGCGGAACTTGGGTGCGCGGATGCGGAACTCAGAAAGCTTGCCCTCGATAAAGCCAAGCGTCAGCTTGCTCGAGAAGATGGGCACCTTATTGTTGAGGTCCTGCAGCAGATACGGAAGCGAACCGGTGTGGTCCTCGTGGCCGTGAGTGACGACGATACCACGGAGCTTCTCCTCGTTCTCCAGAACATAGGTGTAGTCGGGAAGCACCAGGTCGATACCAGGCTGGGAGTCATCCGGGAACATGAGGCCGGCGTCGACGAGCACCATGTCGTCGCCGCACTCAAAGACCGTCATATTCTTGCCGATGCCGTCAAGGCCGCCAAGCGGGATGATCTTCAAGGGAGATGATTTTTTAGCTGCCATAGGTTAGTGTGGTTTCCTTTCTTCGAAACGGGTCTGGAACAACCGACGGGGCGCTTCTGGCAAACCGACCG
>CAJKGV010000174.1:0-3807 GCA_905199455.1 Collinsella aerofaciens
CCGTACGGGCTAACCCCTGAAAACAATCCGCAGACCAGAAACGCCCCCGTTCGTAGCTCCGAAGGAGCAGAACGGGGGCGTTTCATTGGTCGAGGACGTTTTCAGGGGTTAGCCCGTACGGCCTTCGGGCGAGTGCGTACGCTACTCAGCCATCTGAGCCTGGACGGCAGTGATGGCCACGACACCCACGATGTCGTCGGCAGAGCAGCCGCGCGACAGGTCGTTGACCGGCTTGGCGATGCCCTGCAGGATGGGGCCGTAAGCGTCGGCGCCAGCGAAGCGCTGGACCAGCTTATAGCCGATGTTGCCTGCCTCGAGGTCGGGGAACACGAGCACGTTGGCCTTACCGGCGACGGAGGAGCCGGGAGCCTTGAGCTGGGCGACGGTGGGGACGATAGCAGCATCGAGCTGCAGGTCGCCGTCGATGGCGAGCTCGGGTGCCTTCTCCTTGCAGAACTTCACGGCCTCCTGGACCTTCTTGGCGACCTCGCCACCGGCGGAGCCCATGGTGGAGTAGGAGAGCATGGCCACGTGCGGCTCAACATTGCCCATAAAGGTGGACCAGGAGTGGGCCGAGGCGATGGCGATCTCGGAGAGCTCGTCAGAGGACGGGTTGATGTTGAGGCCGCAGTCGGCGAAGATCAGCGTACCGTCGGTGCCGAATTGCGGGGTGTCGGTGCACATCACGAAGAAGGCCGAGACCAGCTTGGTGCCCGGGGCAGTCTTGAGGATCTGCAGCGCGGGGCGCAGGGTGTCGGCGGTGGAGTGGCAGGCACCGGAGACCAGGCCGTCGGCATCGCCCATCTTGACCATCATGGTGCCAAAGTAGGTGGCGTCCATCACCTGGGCACGAGCCTGCTCGATGGTGACGCCCTTCTTGGCGCGGAGCTCGGCAAACTTCTGCGCGTACTCCTCGTGCTTCTCGGCGTTGCGCGGGTCGATGACGGTGGCGCCGGGAACATCGATCTCGTCGGGGTTGCCCAGGATGACGAGCTTTGCCAGGCCCTCCTCGATGATTTTGTTTGCCGCGACGATGGTACGCGGATCCTCGCCCTCGGGCAGGACGATCGTCTTAAGGTCGGCCTTGGCGGCAGACTTCATACGGTTCAGGAAATCGCTCATGATACTCCTTACAAGCGTTTCGCTAAGCTCCAGGCCCTCGGCTGTACACGAATAAACCCGCTGCTAGCGGGTTTACCTTTCAATAATGTACGCCGCGGTGCTTGAGCTTTCCTTGTGTGGCAAGCTCATTATAGGACGCATTAGCGCTATAATCGCTCTGATAAATATGTCTCGAAGAATGTTCGAGAAAAGCCCAGCTAACGAGCCCGTGGCTTTTGACAAGGAGTATCGATGCAGATTACCTCAGGCCTGCCTGAAGGCTTTAATGCCGGTGCGTACGACATGATCGTTGTCGGCGCCGGTTATGCCGGTGCCGTTTGCGCCCGCCGTCTTGCCGAAACTATCGGCTATCGTGTTGCCGTTTTGGAGCGTCGCGGCCACATCGCGGGTAATGCCTACGACTGCACTGACGAGGCCGGAATCCTGGTCCACGAGTACGGTCCGCACATCTATCACACTTTTAATGAGCGCGTCCATAACTTCCTGTCGCGCTTTACCAAGTGGACGGACTACCAGCACAAGGTGCTCGCCAACATCAACGGCACCCTCATGCCCGTACCCTTTAACCATGCGAGCCTCAAGCTCGCCTTTGGCGATGAGCGCGGCGAGGAGCTGTACCAAAAGCTCGTGGAGACCTTTGGCAAGGACGTCAAGGTGCCCATTATGGAGCTGCGCAAGAAGAACGACCCGGATCTTGCCGAGGTCGCCGATTATGTCTATGAGAACGTCTTTTTGCATTACACCATGAAGCAGTGGGGCCAGACGCCCGACCAGATCGACCCCTCGATCACCGGCCGCGTTCCCGTCTTTGTGGGCGATGACGATCGCTACTTCCCGCAGGCTCCTTTCCAGGGCATGCCGCAGGACGGCTATACCGCGCTGTTCGAGCATATGCTCGATCACGATCTGATCGACGTATTCTGTGACGTAGACGCCCGTGACCTCTTTGAAATCGACGAGACCACCGTCAAGATCGACGGCAAGGTCTATGGCGGCGAGATCGTCTACACCGGTCCGCTCGACGAGCTATTCAACCTCGACCTGGGCGCGCTGCCGTACCGCACGCTCGATATGAAGTTCGAGACGCTCGATATGGACCAGTTCCAGCCCGTGGGCACCGTCAACTACACCACGAGCGAGGACTATACGCGCATCACCGAGTTCAAGAACATGACTGGTCAGGTCCTGCCCGGCAAGACCACCATCATGAAGGAGTACTCCAAGGCCTATACGCCCGGCTCGGGCGAGACGCCGTACTACGCTATTCTGGAGCCCGAGAACCGTGAGCTCTATGAGCGCTACCTTGAGCGCGTCCAGAACCTGACGAACTTCCACCCGGTGGGTCGTCTGGCCGAGTATCGTTACTACGATATGGACGCCGTGACCAATTCTGCCCTCGATCTTTCGGATGAGATTATCGCCTGCCATGCATAAAGTCATAACATTCGGTATTCCCTCATATAACGCCGCCAAGGACATGGACCATTGCATCACCTCCATCTTGGAGGGGAGCAATTACGCCACCGATATCGAGATTATCGTGGTGGACGACGGCTCCAAGGACGAGACGGCCGCCAAGGCCGACGAGTGGGAGGCCCGTTATCCTGGAATCATCCGCGCGGTGCACCAGGAGAATGGCGGCCACGGTATCGCCGTCCTCTCGGGCCTGCGTGAGGCGCATGGTACGTACTATAAGGTCGTTGACTCGGACGACTGGCTCGACGGTGCGGCGCTTTCGACCATGCTGTCGATTCTGCGTGGCTTTGAGGAGCGCGACCAGCGCGTCGACCTGTTTATCTCGAACTACGTGTACGAGAAGGTTTACGAGGGCACGCATACCGCTATTGGCTACAAGTTTGCCCTGCCGCGCAAAAAGATTTTCTCTTGGGACCAGATCGGACACTTCCGTCCCGATCAGAACCTGCTTATGCACAGCCTGTGCTATCGCACCGATGTGCTGCGTGAGTCCAATCTGCCTATGCCGGCACACACGTTCTACGTGGATAATATCTACGCATACGTGCCGCTGCCGCGCTGCAAGACCATGTACTACGCCGACATCGACCTCTATCGCTACTTTATCGGTCGCGAGGGCCAGAGCGTCAATGAGGCCACGATGGTCAAGCGCCTGGGTCAGCAGTTCCGCGTAACGCGCATCATGATGGAATCGTTCCACCTGTACAGCGATGTTGAGTCGTCGCGTCTGCGTTCGTACATGATGGGCTACTTCACCATGATGATGGCGATCTGCTCGGTGCTCACCAAGCTTTCCGAGGAAGATTGCGCCGACGAGCGCCTAAAGACGCTGTGGAATGATTTGAAGGTCTACGACGAGCGTATGTATCGTCGTGCACGTTACGGTGTGGTCGGCTTCTTCACCAACCTCCGCGGTCGTGCCGGAGACAAAACCACACTCGGCCTATACCATCTTGCCTCAAAGATCTTCAAATTCAACTAGCACAGAAGCGCTCGGGTAACGGGGGCCCCTGGTCCTTAACTTGCTACTTCGAACAGTCCTGCGCAAGACGGAGGCGCCACTGGCGCCTCCTTTGCGTGCGGAACTCGTATCAAGTTAAGGACCAGGGGTCCTCTGCTATGTCTCGCTTTATGTCAGACAGCTGAATTTGAAGCCAGGAAAAGAACTACGCGAAAATGCGCGCGGAACTGTCAAAGCAGAGAAAAATT
>CAJKGV010000175.1:0-3804 GCA_905199455.1 Collinsella aerofaciens
CTCCGAGAGCTTTGCCGTCATATCTGTCTCGACAAACCCGGGGGCGACCGCGTTCACTCGTACGCCGCGGGGCGCAAGCTCGCGCGCCACCGCCTTGGTAAGGCCGATAACGCCCGCCTTGGAGGCAGCGTAGTTGGCTTGCCCGGCATTACCCATCAGGCCCACGACCGAGCTCATGTTGACGACGCAACCGCCGCGCTGACGCATAAAGGTCTTGGTGAGCGCGCGTGTCATATTGAACGTGCCCTTGAGATTGACATCGAGCACGCGGTCGAAGGCGTCATCGCCCATACGCATGAGCAGGCCGTCGCGCGTGATGCCGGCGTTGTTGACAAGCGCCCAAATGGAGCCGAAGTCGTTGAGGACCGTCTCCACGCATGTGTTGACGGCGGCGGGGTCGGCCACGTCACATTGATATGCGCGTGCCGTGGCGCCTGACGCCTCGCAGGCTTCGCACGTCTCGCGCGCCGCATCGACGCTGCCGGCATAGACGACGGCGATATCGTAGCCATCCTCCGCCAGACCCACGGCACAAGCGCGACCGATGCCGCGCGAGCCGCCCGTGACCAGCGCCACGCAACGTGAGTCGTTGCGCTCGAGCGCGCCGTTGTTCAAATTGCCCATGTCGTTCCTTTCGGGTTCAGCCCTGTGGGCTATGCGAGCTCGTCGGCAATAGCTGCGACCTGCTCGGCCGTTTCGCACGAATACACGCGAACGTCGCTCAGCGTACGCTTGACCAGGCCCGACAGCGTTTTGCCGGGGCCGACCTCAATAAACGTGTCGATACCCTGATCCTGCAGAGCATGCAGCGTGTCGACCCAGCGCACGGCATGACTCACCTGGTTGGCCAGCACCTCCGATGCCGTCTGCGGGTCGGCCGGATAGGGCGCCGCCGTCATATTTGCCATAACAGGAATGAGCAACGGGGACGGCGCGTGACCGGCCTCGATATATGCAGCAAGGCCACAGGTCGCCTCTGCCATATAGGGGCAATGGAATGCACCCGACACCGCGACTTTCATAGCGCGGCCGCCAGCCTCTTTTACTAGGACGTCGAGCGCCTGCAGCGCCTCGGGCGCTCCGGCAACAACCGTCTGCTGCGGGCTGTTGTAGTTGACTGGCCAGCAGTCCTCGCCGGCCTGTTTCGCCAAGTTCTCGACTCGCTCCGCATCGAGTTTGATGACGGCGCGCATGCCGCCGGGGTGACGCTCGGCCGCCGTGGCCATCAATGCCGCGCGCTCGCACACGAGCTCAAAACCCGCTCGCGTATCGAATGCCCCCGCAAAGGTGAGTGCAGTGACCTCGCCCAGCGAGAATCCCGCACAGGAGGCAGGCACCACGCCGCGCTCGCGCAGGGCGACGGCGACAGCCAAGTCGTGCACGAACACGCAAGGCTGTGTGTTCTCGGTCTGCGAGAGCTCCTCCTTGGAGGCGCTCCGGCACTGCTCGCTGGTCCCCGGGCGCACCTCGTCGGCAATGGCGAACACCTCGGCAGCTGCCGGCGATGCTTCGATGAGGTCGACGCCCATCGCGGGATGCTGGGCACCCTGACCGGCAAACAGAAACGCTACGCTACCCATGCGGACGCACCCTTCAGGACATGCTCGGCGCCATCGACCAGATCGTCGACGATTTCGCGTGCGCTCTGGCGTTCGTTGACCATGCCGGCAATCTGTCCGCACAAATACGAACCCTCTTCGTAATTACCGTCCTTTGCGGCCTTACGAAGCGCGCCCGTGCCCATGGCCCCAAGCTCCTCGGGGCTTGCGCCCGCCGCCTCGTTCTTGGCATACGCGTTGGTGAAGGGGCTCTTGAGGGCGCGAACCGGATGTCCCGTCGAGCGACCGGTCGCACGCGTCGACGTGTCGCCTGCCTTGAGCACCAGCTCTTTGTACTGTTCGGATACGGTGCACTCGTTTGCGACCAGAAAGCGTGTTCCCACCTGGACGCCGGCAGCGCCGAGCATAAAGGCGGCCGCCACACCGCGACCATCGGCGATGCCGCCAGCCGCAACCACGGGAATATCGACCGCATCGACAACCTGCGGCACCAGCGCCATCGTCGAGGTCTCTCCAATATGGCCGCCTGATTCGGTGCCCTCGGCAACCACGGCAGTGGCTCCGCGACGCGCCACGAGACGCGCCAGCGCCACCGAAGCCACGACGGGAATAACCTTGATGCCCGCATCGCCCCAGGCCTTCATGTACTTGGTGGGATTGCCGGCGCCGGTCACCACAACGGGCACCTGCTCATCAATCACCACTTGTGCGACCTCGTCGACAAACGGGCTCATGAGCATTACGTTGACGCCAAAGGGCTTATCCGTCTTGGCGCGCAGCTCGTGAATCTGATCGCGCAGCCAGTTTGCGTCGGCATTCATGGCCGCGATAATCCCTAAGCCGCCTGCCTCGGACACGGCAGATGCCAGCGAGGCATCGGCAATCCAGGCCATGCCACCCTGGAACACGGGTTTTTCGATGCCGAGCAGATCGCAGAGAGGAGACTTGAGCATCACTACTTCTCCAATGCCGCCTCGACCGTATCGACGAACTCGCCGACCGTCTTGGGGTTCTCCTCGGTATCGAGCTCAATGCCAAACTCGTCCTCGACGGCAACGAGGATCTCGACGGTACCCAGACTGTCGAGGCCAATCTCCTCGAGCGTGGACTCGGGCTTCATCTCGACATCGTCAAGGCCGGCGGTCTCGCGGATAACGTCACAAACGCGCTCGAAGGTCTTCTGATCTGCCATGGTAGTTCTCCTTTGTTTGTGCCCTAGGGGCGTTTTCATTTCCTATGTGCAACTACTTCCAGCGAAGTAGATAGCCACCTACATCCAAGCCGGCGCCAAATCCGACCAGGGCGATGGTGTCGCCCGCGTGCAGCGCGCCGGTATTTGCCAGTCGATCGAGAGCAAGCGGAATGCAGGCGCTCGAGATGTTGCCGGTTTCACGCAACGTTCGCACCACACGGTCGTCCTGCACACCGAGGCGCTTGACCGCCTGGCTCAAGATTCGTTCGTTAGCCTGATGGAATACAAAGTGGTCGATGTCCTCGACCGCGATGCTCGCGTCGCAGGCGAGCTTGTTGACCGTGTCGCAGATGGCATTGACGCCAAACTTGAAGACGCGACGGCCGTTCATGGAAAGCACGCTTTCGCGGTCCTGCGCCGTCTTATACGGCGAGGAGCCCGCCAATCCGGGGACGCGCAGTGTTTCGACGTCAGGCGACGTCGAAAGCTCAACAGCAAGGGGATTCTCTCCCCCAGCCCCTATGACCGCAGCACCCGCGCCATCGCCAAAGAGCACGCACGTGGCACGGTCGGTCCAATCGAGCGCGCGCGTCATCTGCTCGGCGGCTACGACCAGCACGTGCTTGGCGCGACCGCGGGCGATATAGCCCTCGGCGACATCGAGCGCAAATACGAAGCCGGCACAAGCCGCCGAAACGTCGAAGGCAGGACATGTGGCACCCAGGCGCTCGGCAACGGCGCACGCTTCGGCAGGAACGAGATGATCGCCCGTCGTCGTCGAGCAGACGATAAGATCCAACTGGCTCGCATCAATTCCGGACGTCTGGAGCGCTTGCTCGCTCGCTGCCACGGCAAGGTCGTCGAGTGACTCGGTGCTGCACACATGGCGGCTCTTGATCCCCGTGCGGGTAAAAATCCACTCATCCGAGGTGTCCAGGAACTCGGACAGCTCGTCGTTGGAAACGCTGCGCTCGGGAAGAGCCGAGCCCGTTCCCAGTATCGTGAAACCCATCACTAACCTCCTTTGAGTTGTTGACGTGTTTACATCGACCA
>CAJKGV010000176.1:0-3750 GCA_905199455.1 Collinsella aerofaciens
CCTCGACCTGGGCCAACACCAGTCGCGACGACACCGTTCCCAGGTCGATCGCGGCTACCTTATAGCGTTTGCAATTTGTCATTGCGGGCTCCCCTCCGGGCGCTATTTGCCGTTGGACACGACCGTCTGACCCTCGACGCCGTTAAACCCAAACAGCATGTCGAGCGCCTGGATGTACCACGGCGCGTCCTTGCCGACTTCTTCGATTTCCTTGGCCACTTCGCTGGCCTTCTTGGCGTTTGAGGACTTTTTGCTCGACGACGAGTCCGAATCGTCGTCCAAGCCTAGCACGTCAATCTTCTTCTCGCCGGGCATCACCAGGCCCAGGTCCTCGGACGCCGCGTCCTTGATACCCTCCTCCGAGAGCAGCTTGTCGACGCTTTTTTGCAGCTCATCATTGTATTGCTGACGAATCTCGACCTGCTTGGCCAAGATATCGCTCGAACGCTTTGCCACGTACAGATCGCGCACGGGGAAATACAGGCTCACGAGCACCAGCGCCACCACGATACCGATAAACAGCGGACGCAGAGGGCCATGCGTAAAGTCATAGATCGCCTTGACCACCGCGTTGTCGTTGGCGTAGCGCATAAAGTCCGAGCCCGAAAAACGGTTCGAGGGCCTACTCGGCTTTTCGTGCGTTTGATCCGAGGAACGCTGAGCACGCTCCGAATGCGCCGGGCGCACCGAACGTGGCGGACGGTCCGTCAGCATATTCATTTGAGCACGGGAGTGTGAGGCACTTGTCGGTCGCTGCATGGAGCGGTCGGCACCGGCGTAATCGGACCCGCCAAGCTGCACCGAATGCGCACGGCGAGGTGACGGCTCACGCGAACCGGCGGAATAGTACCTGTTGTCGTAAATCTGATCCATGTGCGCCTTGTGCGGTTGAGGTTTGTTTGCGCTAAGTATTCTAGTTATAGCACGAGCGCGCGCACCGCCTTCGCCAGCCTTTGCTCGACATAAAAAAGGCGCTGAGCCATATGGCCCAGCGCCCAATGGTGCTCAACAGTGCCCGGCGGGAGCGAGGTGAATCCGAGTCAGCCCCGCCCCCGCACACGCCGCTTGCCTAGCGAATGTTGTAGAACGCGGCCTTGCCGGCGTAGTGCGCGCTGCCCTCGAGCTCGTCCTCGATACGGATGAGCTGGTTGTACTTGGCGATGCGGTCGCTACGGCACGGGGCGCCCGACTTGATCTGGCCGGCATTGACGCCCACGACCAGGTCGGCGATCGTGGAATCCTCGGTCTCGCCGGAGCGGTGGCTCACGATGCAGGCGTAGCCGGCCTCCTTGGCGGTCTCGATGGCCTCGAGCGACTCGGTGAGCGTGCCGATCTGGTTGACCTTGACCAGGATCGCGTTGGCGGCGCCCAGCTTGATGCCCTTCTTGAGGCGCTCGGTGTTGGTGACGAACAGGTCGTCGCCCACCAGCTGCACCTTGTTGCCAATGCGGCGGGTCAGCTCGACCCAGCCGTCCCAGTCCTCCTCGGCCATGCCGTCCTCGATGGAGATGATGGGATAGGTGTCGACGAGCTTCTCCCAGTAATCGACCATCTGGGCACTCGTGTACTCCACGCCCTCGCCCTTGAGTTCGTACATGCCGGTCTCGGCGTTGTAGAACTCGGTCGAGGCCGGGTCCATGGCGTACATGAAGTCGACGCCGGGCTTAAAGCCGGCCTTCTCCACGGCCTTGGTGATGTACTCGAACGGCTCGGCGTTGGTCTTGAGGTTGGGGGCAAAGCCACCCTCGTCGCCCACGCCGCCGCCCAGGCCTGCCTCGTGCAGCACGCCCTTGAGGGTGTGGTATACCTCGGCGCACCAACGCAGGCCCTCGGTAAAGCTCGGGGCGCCCACCGGCATGATCATGAACTCCTGGAAGTCGACGTTGTTGTCGGCATGCACGCCGCCGTTGAGAATGTTCATCATGGGCGTGGGCAGCAGGTGGGCGTTGACGCCACCCAGGTACTGGTACAGCGAAAGACCCGCCGACTCGGCAGCGGCGCGGGCAACTGCCAGCGACACGCCCAGAATGGCGTTGGCGCCGAGATTGGTCTTGTTGGGGGTACCGTCCGCGGCAATCAGCGCGGCATCGACGGCGCGCTGGTCGAAGGCGTCGAGGCCCACGACGGCGTTAGCGCACTCGTTATTGACGTGCTCGACGGCCTGCGAGACGCCCTTGCCCAGGTAGCGACCCTTGTCGCCATCGCGCAGCTCGCAGGCCTCAAAGGCGCCGGTCGAAGCGCCCGAAGGCACCATCGCGCGGCCGAAGCTGCCGTCCTCGAGCACGACCTCGACCTCGACGGTGGGGTTGCCGCGGCTGTCGAGTACCTCGCGACCGTAGACATCCAAAATATCGCTCATGTTGTCTCCCTCTCACTTGGAAACGGGTTGAATGCTTGGCGACACGGCTTGCACGCTACAGTGGCGCGCAGGTTCATAAGTTAGCCTTATCGCACTTTTTGCATTATGCCCTAAGTTAGCCAAGGGATACAATCTTTTTGAAAAATAATGGGGGCGATGAGAAAGTCCGTCCCGTCGCCCCCGCAGTCTTACTCCTCTGCCTTTGCGGCATCCCAGAGGTCATTGAGGCCGTGGGTCGAAAGCTCGGCCAGATCCACGTGGGCGTCGGCCGCCATCTGCTCCATCGCGGCCCAGCGGCGGCGGAACTTTGCCGTGCTGGCACGCAGGGCGCTCTCGGCGTCGATTCCCTCCTTGCGCGCAACGTTGACCAGAGCAAAGAGCAGGTCGCCAAACTCCATCTCGCGCTCGGGCGAGCCGGGAGTCTCGGCCTCAAACTCGGCGCGCTCCTCGGCGACCTCGTCCCACACGTCCTGGACCGTCTCCCACTCAAAGCCCACGGCAGCCGCCTTGCGCGACACCTTTTGGGCCTGCATCAGCGCCGGCAGATGCGTGGGCACGCCGTCGAGCAGGCCCTCGGGCGCAGCCTCGCCTGCCGCCACGGCCTTGTCCTTGGCAGCCTTCTCGGCAAGCTTAACCTCGTCCCAGATCTTGAGCACCTCATCGGAGCTCTCGGCGTCCGCATCGCCAAACACGTGCGGATGACGACGGATGAGCTTGGCGTCGATATCGCGTGCCACATCGGCAAGCGTAAACTCGCCGGCGTCCGCCGCAATCTGCGCATGCAGTACCACCTGCATGAGCACGTCGCCCAGCTCCTCGCGCAGATGCGCCACGTCGTCCGCCTCGATGCAATCGAGCGCCTCGTAGGCCTCCTCGATCATGTTCTTGCCGATGCTCTGATGCGTCTGTTCGCGGTCCCACGGGCAGCCATCGGGCTGACGCAGACGCCAGATGGTCTGCACCAGATGCTGCAGCTCGGCCGACGCGTCGACCAGTGTGGACAGATCGCGCGAGCCCTCGGCATTTTGCCGAGCCATGTGCTGCGCCATGATTATTTCTCCTCCAGGATCACGTGACGGAACGCGCCGCCCTCGTAGATGCCGTAGCTGTGCGTACCGTCCTTGGGAATACTCACGCTGCCGGGATTGAAGAGCCACAGACCCGGGTGAGTCTCGCTTGCCTCGCTAACTTTGATGTGCGTGTGGCCGTAGACGAGCGCGGAGCCCTCGGGCAGCGCGGGCACGTGGTCGACGCTGTTGTGCATGCCGGCGCCAAAAACGTGGCCGTGCGTCAGGAACAGCTCGCGGCCGGCCTCGTCGAACAGCGTGGCGTAGTCGGCCATGACGGGAAAGTCGAGGACCATCTGGTCGACCTCGGCGTCGCAGTTGCCG
>CAJKGV010000177.1:0-3743 GCA_905199455.1 Collinsella aerofaciens
CCGATGAAGGTCAGCTGCATCGTGACGGGCAGGGCCGTGGAGATGCGCTTGGCAACGGAGTTGCGAGCAGCACCATAGGTGCCCATGTCACCATGGATCAAATCGCCCATATAGCGCACGTAGCGCACGGGCCAGGGGTCGTCCAGACCATACTTCTCATGGTACTCGGCAACCGCCTCGGGCGAGGCACCGTCACCCAACGCCGTGTAGGCGGGGTCGGTCTTGGAGAACGACATAAGGAAGAACACCAGGACGGTGACGCCCAATGCCATGATCGGCAGCGCCACGAGACGCCTTCCAATCAAACGTAGAAAGTTGTTCACGTTCTCTCCCCTTTCTTTTGTCGGTAGGACCAACTGGTATATGAGTATGGATACTCATTACAAGACCCGAGCGACATCGAGGCCGCCCGGGTCTTTGTTTTAACTATGAGGACGTTGCCTTACGACCGACGCCCCACATATGACTCAAGCGAGTCTTAGGCCTTGACGGTCGCGACGCCCCTGAAGGACATGCTCGTCGTGCCGATGCCCTTGAAGCCATCGAGGGCCTCGCCGTTGGGCGCGGTGGACGGATCGTCCCAGGAAGCGGAAACGGTCTTGACGTGGACAACGGGATACAGAACAGCGTTGTCGGCAATGATGTCGAAGCACTCGTTCCACTTCTTCTGCTGCTCGTCGCCCTCGGCGGCAAGAGCCTCGTCCATGAGACCGTGGAGCTTCGCCCACTCAGCGGAATCCTTCCACGGGCAACGGGTCTGCATCCAGACGTTGTCGCCATACCACCAGTTGAGCAGCAGGTCGGGGTCGGCGCCGAAGCAGGACGGATCGCCAGGAGCGAGAAGGATATCGTAGGCCTCGCCGCCGTCGATGGCAGCGTAAGTGGCCGGCGAGGTATCGGTCTGGATGGTCACATCGAAGCCGAGAGCGTCGAGGTCGTTCTTGACCTGAGCGGCCATGCCCTTAATCTGCTCGTTGTCGGTGGTGCGCAGGGTGATGGCGCCCGGGGTGATGCCAGACTCTTCGATGAGCTTCTTGGCCTTCTTGGCGTCAGTCTTGTACACCGTGGAAGCCTCATGATAGTTGGTGAAGCTCTTGGGCAGGTAGCAGCTGGCAGCGGTAGCAAGGCCGGCGAAGGTGTTGGTAATCATCTTCTCGGTGTCGAGCGCGTACATGACGGCCTGACGGACCTTGACGTTGTTCCAAGGCTCCTTGGCGACGTTGAACATGATGAAGCGGGTGCCGAAACCCTGAACGTTATCGATCTTGCAGCCAGCGCTCTCGAGCTGGTCGACGGCGTCAGCGGTGACGAGCTCCATAACGAGCGTGGAGCCCTCCTGCTGAGCGGTAACGCGAGCGGTGGGGTCGGTCAGGATGCTGTACTGGATCTTCTTATCCTCGGCAGCATACTCACCGTTGTACTCGGGGTTGGGAACCAGGGTGATCTCGGTATCGGAGATAGAGTCGTACATCCAGGGGCCGGAACCGATCGGCTGCTTGGCGCGATCCTCCTCGGCCTGGGTAGCCGGGGTAACGCGGATGATGGCCAGACGATCCTTGAGCAGGGAGAAGTTGGGGACCTTGGTCTTGACCGTTACGGTGCTGGCGTCCTTGGCCTCGATGGACTCGAAGGGCTGGAAGAACGGAGCATAGGTAGCGGAAGCGGCGCAAGCGGTGTAGGAGGCAACGACGTCGTCAGCGGTGACCTCGGTACCATCGGAGAACTTGGCACCCTTACGGATGGTGACCTCGAAGGTGGTGTCGTCTACGGACTTGGGATCGTCGGTGGCGAGCTCGTTGAAGGTGCTGTAGTCGTGGTAATCGATGCCGTAAAGACCCTCGATGACGTGCCAGTTAGCGCCCAGGCCCACAGCGGAGCCGGTGCTGGCGGGGTCGAAGCTGGACGGAGCGTAAGCGGAACCAGCGGTGATCACGCCGCCGCCACGGTTGGCGGAATCGGTGGAACCGGAAGCGGAACCTTCGTCGCTAGAGCTGCCACCGCAGCCGGTGAGACCAAGCCCTGCGACAGCAGCGACGCTGCCGGTGAGGCCGAGGAACGAACGCCTGGACATACCCTTGTTGATGATGGCCATGTCTTCTCCTATCAATAGAGAATCTTACCCGGGAGCACCTAGACTTGCCCCCGCGCAACTTGCGGACGATATATACCTTACCTACCGACGAACCCAACTGAGGTGCCGCGCTCGGCGACCGATACATACATACGCTTGAACGGTATTTACTACCGTTCACCGAATTCATTGACAAATGATTCGACAGACAGTATGTATCGGCGAGGTGAGATATCAGTCTTCGTCAACCCGCAGGATAGCAGGGTTTTCGCTTGGGTTAGTCAAACGTTTTAGCGTTAATAAAACCCGAAACCAGCAGGCAATCATGGCGAAATAAATGGTTGAAAATCGCGCAATCATGTATATCAGTTGTTTAGGCTCGTGTTTAGCTATCGGAATGGCCAGCCGCCGCCTCGGCGCGCTCGGCATTCCATGCAACGAGCGCCTCGTGGACCGCCTTGGCAACATCGGCAGGTATGCCGCGAACTTCCGCGATCTCTTGCTCGCTCGCCGCGCGCAAACGCTTCATCGAGCCAAAATGGCGCATAAGGGCACGTTTTCTGGTGGGTCCCACGCCCGGAACGTCATCGAGTACCGAAACCGTCATGGCTTTATCGCGCAACTCACGGTGGAACGTGATGGCAAATCGGTGGGACTCATCGCGTACCTGTTTAATTAGATAGAGCGAAGCAGACCCGGTCGGCAGCACGACAGGAGTCTCGTCCCAAGGCACAAAAACTTCCTCGTCGGCCTTCGCCAAGCCACAAACTGGTATATCGAGCCCAAGAGCCTCAAGTTGCTTGATCGCAGCGGTCAATTGCGGCTTACCGCCATCGACAACGAGCAAATCGGGGCGCGAGCCAAAGCGCTCGTCGGCCATGCGCTCGGGAGCATAGCGTCGTCCCAAAACCTCGGACATCGACACGAAGTCGTTTGCCTCGTCCAATTCGGCCTGAATTTTAAAACGACGGTACTGGCTCTTGTCGGCGCGCCCGTTGGTAAACACCACCATCGAGGCGACCGTAAAGGTGCCATGCAGTGTAGAGATATCGAAGCACTCGATACGCAACGGCGGCGATGGCAGCGCCAACGCACTTTCGAGCTCCAGGAGCGCTTGATTGGTGCGGTCGTCAGCGTACCCCGTTCGCATCATGTAGCGCATGAGGGCATGGCGCGCATTTTTGGATGCCATATCGAGCAGACGGTGCTTTTCGCCACGCTGCGGCCTATGGAGATGGCAGGAACGCTCACGCTTGCCCGCAAGCCACTCCCCCAGCGCCTCCGCATCCTCAAGCTCGACGGAAAGGTTGACCTCAGCTGGAATATCAGCCGTCTCGTCGTAATAGCGCTTAAGAAAGCCCGACTGGAGCTCTTCCTCGTCAACATCAAGACCCTTGTCGAGAATGAACTCGCAGGTGCGAACTGTTCGGCCCTCGCGAACGACGAAGACGCAAGCGGCGGAGATGGTCTCCTCGCGATAGAACCCGATGACATCGATATCGACACTGGAGGGAAAAACGACTTGCTGACGATCGTCCAGACCCCTGATGACCTCCAAACGACGTTTGACGCGTGCCGCGCGCTCAAAGTCGAGCGCCTCGGCGGCATCCGTCATCTCGGAGGTCAGCTCATCGACGACATCCTTGCGATGGCCCGACAAAAAGCGCTCGAC
>CAJKGV010000178.1:0-3727 GCA_905199455.1 Collinsella aerofaciens
ACCGCTTGGAGATTACGGCGCTCGATAACGGGCACGCGCAGATTTTTGCCCATGGCATTGGCGGTCATGCCTCGATGCCCGAGGGAACGATTAACGCCGTCGGCCTGATCGTGGCGTATCTGCGCGAGGCCGAGGACGCGTTTGGTGCACGCGACGAACGCCTGCTGACGCCTGCCGAGCACGAGTTCGTCAAGTTCCTGGCCTTTGTGCATGCGGATGCCTATGGCCGCGGCCTGGGTATCGATGCGACGAGTCCGGCGTTTGGCCCGCTTACCTGCAACGCTGGCGTCATCCGCGTGGCGGATGGCCATATTGAGCAGGTCATCGACGTGCGCTTCCCCGACAGCACGAGTGCCGATACCATCCGCGAGCAGCTCGACCCGCTCGTGGGCCGTTTTGGCGTGACGTGTCAGCTGGGTCGCGCTAAGGTGCCGTTCTCGGTGTCTGCCGACGATCCGGCCGTGAAGGCGCTTATTGATACCTATAACGAGTTTACGGGCAAGCATGCTGAGCCCTTTGCTATGGGCGGCGGCACGTACGCGCGCAACTTTGCCCGCGCCGTATCGTTTGGCCCCGAGGAGACCGGCCTGGAGCTGCCCGCATGGGGCGGTCAGATGCACGGCCTCAACGAGTGCGCCAACGAGGACCAGCTCAAGCAGGCGCTCAAGATTTACATCGTGGCCATCCTGCGCCTCAACGAACTTGAGCTGTAGGGCTTCCCCAGGCACCCGACCTTGCCCCTCAAACCGTCGCTTGCGTACCAAAGTACGCGGCGCTCCTCTTTCGGGGCAATCTCGGGCACCTGGGAAACCCCTATATCCTGCTTGGATACAAACTTGCATTACGAGCCCGGTGCTTCGGCCCGGGCTTTTTCTGTTGCGGTGGGGTAGTCATTGGGGACGTTCCTTTGGTGTAAAAGGTGCGCCATGTTCGGCGCTGGATTGTTATCCGTTTGTAAAGGCTGGGCAGAGCTTGCGGTAAGGGTCTATCAATAGCCCGTAAGAAACCGCAGATAAGGCGGTCGTCGCCCGCTCGAGGCCGTATCTTTCCAAACAGCAAAGCGGGCAGGGTGCCCGCGAGTCGCATGTATGAAAGGAAGATCATGCTCGATCAGGCTTATTCTCGTCGTCAGTTCCTCGGCCTCGCTGGTGGTCTTGCCAGCATCGTCGGTCTCGGTCTCGTTGGTTGCGGCGGCTCCGGCGCATCCGAAGCCGCCGACAAGGGTAGCGCCGCTGCTGCCGAGTCCGTCTCCGGCGAGGTGACCTACGACGGTGCCTCCTCGTTCCAGGCTCTCGTCGAGGCTGCTGCCGAGAAGTTCATGGATGCCAACCCGGACGTCTCCGTTTCCGGCTCGGGCAACGGTTCGGGCAAGGGTCTGACCGCTGTCGCCGCAGGCACCGTCACCATCGGTAACTCCGACGTCTTCGCCGAGACCAAGCTCGAGGCCGACCAGGTCAAGAACCTCGTCGACCACGAGGTTGCCGTCGTGGGCATGGGCCCCGTCGTCTCCAAGAACGTGACGGTCGACGACCTGTCCCTCGAGCAGCTCAAGGGCATCTTCTCTGGCCAGATCACCAACTGGAAGGAGGTCGGCGGCGACGACGCCACCATCGTCGTCCTCAACCGCAAGGCCGGCTCCGGCACCCGCGCCACCTTCGAGGCCGCCGTCTTTGGCGACGAGGCCGTCGACTTTAAGGGCGACGCCGAGCTCGACAAGTCCGGCGACGTCCAGACTCAGATGGGCAGCACCGATAACGCCATCTCCTACCTCGACTTCTCGCACTTCGATGACTCCAAGTTCAACGCCATCAAGGTCGAGGGCGTCGAGCCCAAGAGCAAGAATGTCACTGATGACTCCTTCAAGATCTGGGCTACCGAGCACATGTACTGCTCCAAGGACGCCGACGAGGCCACCAAGGCCTTCCTGGAGTTCATGCTTTCCGACGACGTCCAGGGCAAGCTCGTCGAGGAGCAGGGCTTCATCCCCGTCTCTGCCATGAAGGTCGTCAAGGACGCCAGCGGCAAGGTCTCTGCTAAATAAGTAATCGCCCCGGAAAGGTTTGCAATGGCAAAACAGCTGCCAAAGCGCGACCTTGAGAACGTGGGCCTGGGCGTCACGGGCGCGTGCGTAGCGCTCGTGACGCTTGTCGTTGCCGCGCTCATCTTTATGGTCGCCCAAAAGGGCCTCTCGGCTTTTGTCAAGGACGGCGTCTCGGTCGTCGAGTTTTTCACCGGCACCAAGTGGGACCTGGCCAACACAGCCGAAAACGGCCTGCCCTATACCGGCGCCCTGCCCCTGATCGTCACCTCGTTTGCGGTCATGGTGCTCTCCACGCTTATCGCGCTGCCCATCGCCATCGGCTCTGCCATCTTTGCGGTCGAGATTAGCCCTAAGTTTGGCTCTAAGATCTTTCAGCCGCTCATTGAGCTTTTGACCGGCATCCCCTCGGTCGTCTTTGGCCTGATCGGTTTTCACGTGGTCGTCGGTCTTATGAAGAGCGTTTTCCACGCAAGCACGGGCTTGGGCATCTTGCCCGGCGCCATCGTGCTGGCCGTCATGATCCTGCCGACGATGACCACGCTTTCGGTCGATGGCCTGCGCGTCGTGCCCGACAGCTACCGCCAGGGCTCGCTCGCGCTGGGCTACACCCGCTGGCAGACCATCTGGCACGTGGTGCTCAAGTCCGCCATGCCGTCGCTCATGACCGCGGTTATCTTGGGCATGACCCGCGCCTTTGGCGAGACGCTCGCCGTGCGCATGGTTATCGGCGGCATCGAGGCCATGCCGACGTCGCTGCTGTCGCCGGCCTCGACCATCACCACCACGCTCACCACGTCCATGGCAGTCTATGCCGAGGGCTCGGCCCAGGACGATGTTCTGTGGGCGCTTGGTCTGCTGCTGATGGGCATGAGCCTCATCTTCATCTTGATCATCCATCTCATTGGCCGCAAGGGGGCGAAGGCTCGTGGCTAGCACGCGCATCCATATCGACGAGGCGAGACTCGGGCGCGTCCAAAAGCAGGACCGCATCGCCACGGGCGTGCTGACGGCAATCGTCGCCATTGTCATGCTCATCGTTGTTTCCATGGTGGCCTACATCCTGTTCGAGGGCATCTCGACGCTGTTCCAACCGGGCTTCCTCACGCAGCCCGCGCGCGCCAACGGAACCCAGGGCGGCGTGCTCTACCAGCTGTTCGACTCGTTCTACCTGCTGCTGATCACCCTGATCATCTCGGTGCCCATCAGCCTGGGCGGCGCGGTCTTCCTGGTTGAGTACGCGCCGGACGGACCCATCCGCGACATCGCCTCTACCGCCATCGAGACGCTGTCCTCGCTGCCTTCCATCGTCGTCGGCATGTTCGGCTTTTTGGTGTTCTCGGTGCAGCTGGGCTGGAAGTATTCCATCATCTCCGGCGCCGTCGCGCTCACCATGTTCAACATCCCCATCCTGGTGCGCGTGATTCAGCAGGCGCTCGAGGACGTGCCACAGGCCCAGCGCGATGCGTGCCTGGCCATGGGCCTTACCCGCTGGGAGGCCACGCTGCACATCCTGATCCCCGAGGCCATGCCTGCCATCGTGACCGGCATCGTGCTTTCGGCCGGCCGCGTGTTTGGCGAGGCCGCGGCGCTGCTCTTTACCTCGGGCATGAGCTCGCCGGTCCGCCTCAACTTCTTGAGCTTTAACCTGTCGAGCCCCACCTGCGCCTGGAACGTGTTCCGTCCCGG
>CAJKGV010000179.1:0-3720 GCA_905199455.1 Collinsella aerofaciens
AGTGCATACTCAAACGGGCGCAGCGGGTGGTCCGAGACATAGATGCCCAGAACCTCCTTCTCCTGGCTCAGCTTAAGGTGGCGGTCCCATTCCTGGCCATCCGGATCGGGCACGCTCACCTCAAAGCCCGAGCCCTCAACGTCGCCAAACATATCGAAGAACGACGTCTGGCCGCTCGCGCGGTCCTTCTGGCGCTTTACCGCGGCATCGATGATGTTCTCGGGGTTGTTCTTGTCCACAAAGTGCATCATCTGGCGACGCGGATACCCCGTGGAGTCGAAGGCGCCTGCCTTGATCAGCGATTCGATCACGCGACGGTTGGCCTGGCTCGAGTCCACGCGCTCGACAAAGTCGTGCAGCGTCTTAAACGGGCCGCCCGCCTCGCGCTCGGCGATAATCGCCTGCGCCACGCCGGTGCCCACGCCGCGGATGCCGGCCAGACCAAAGCGCACGCCCTCCTTGGTAGCCGTGAACTCGGTACCGGACTCGTTGACATCTGGCGAAAGCACGGGGATGCCGTCGTGACGGCATGCCGAGACGTAGTGCACGATCTTGTCGGTCTTACCCGTATAGGACGTCAGAACGGCCGCCATGTACTCGTGCGGATAGTGCGCCTTGAGCCACGCCGTCTGCATAACCAGGATGGCGTAGCCGGCGGAGTGCGACTTGTTAAAGGCGTAGGACGCGAACTCAAGAACATCGTCCCAAATCTTCTGGGCGACCTCGCGCGTGTAGTTGTTCTTGATAGCGCCGTTCATCCAGTGGTCGTAGGTGGTCTCGTCCGAGCCATCCTCCCAGTGCAGCACCGTCGACGTGAGCAGCTTAATCTTCTTCTTAGCCACGGGCTTACGGATACGCGAGTCCGATTCGCCCTTGGAGAAGCCGCACATCTCGACGGAGATGAGCATAACCTGTTCCTGGTAGACCATGGTGCCGTAGGTTTCGCCCAGGATGTCGTCCAGACGGTCGTCGTAGGAGACGGCCGGCTCCTTGCCGTTCATACGGTTGATGTAGGACGAGACCATGCCGGCGCCCAGCGGGCCCGGGCGGTATAGGGCGATCAATGCCACGACGTGCTTGTACTCGGTGGGCTTCATGTTCTTGATCGTAGCCGTCATACCGGCGGACTCGACCTGGAAGACGCCGGCGGTGTGGCCGGAGCCCATGAGCTTAAAGATCTCGGGATCGTCAAAGGGGATCTCTTCCTCTTTGATGTCGATGCCGAAGTTCTTTTTGATGTTTGCCTTGGCCTTGGAGATAACAGTCAGCGTGCGCAGGCCCAAGAAGTCCATCTTGAGCAAGCCCATGTCGGCAACGGTATGGCCCTCGTACTGGGTAATCTCGACGCCGCCCTTGGTGTCGAGCTTGGTGGGCACGTGCTCGTTGACGGGGTCGCGGCAGATCAGAACGGCGCACGCGTGCACGCCCTCGCCACGGGTGAGGCCCTCGATCGAGAGCGCCGTGTCGATGATGCGGCGGGCGTCGTCGTCCTTTTTATAGGCCTCGGCAAAGTCGGGGTTAAACAGATCCTCTTTACCGGGTTGCTTTTCGAGCACCTGCTTGAGCTTGACCTTGGGGTCGCTCGAGACCATCTTGGACAGGCGCTGGCCCATGTAGACCGGATAGTCCAGCACGCGCGCGGCGTCGTTGATGGCCTGCTTGGCCTTAATGGTCGAGTAGGTGATGACGTGGGTGACCTTCTCGGGGCCGTAGAGCTGGCGAACGTGCTCCACGACCTCGAGGCGCCGCTCATCGTCGAAGTCCATATCGATATCGGGCATCTCGGTACGCTGCGGGGACAGGAACCTCTCGAACATCAGGCCGTTCTCGAGCGGGTCGAACGCGGTGATGTTCATGGCGTAGGCGACGATAGCGCCGGCGGCCGAGCCACGGCCGGGGCCGACGCCGATGCCGTTGTCCTTAGCCCATTGCACGTACTCGGCAACGATCAAAAAGTAGGCGGCAAAGCCCTTGTCGCAGATGACCTTGTATTCGTACTCAAAGCGCTCTTTGATGTTGACGCCACCGATCTCGCGCGTGGCCCAGTCGTCGCCATAGTGCTGGCGCAGGCCCTTCTCGCACTCGCGGCGGAACTGGCTCTCGTGCGTCTCGCCGGGATCGAGCAACGGAAAGCGCGGCAGGATGATGGAGTCCCAGTCCAGCTCAACGTAGCACTTGTCGGCGATCTCGAGCGTGTTGTCGCAGGCCTCGGGGCAATACGGGAACATCGCCCGCATCTCCTCCTCGGTCTTCATGTAAAACTCCGAGCCGGTCATGCGCATGCGGTTGGGGTCGTCGACCTTGGCGTTCATGCCGATGCACATGATGACGTCCTGCACGGGCGCATCCTCGCGGCGCAGGTAGTGGAAGTCGTTGGTGGCGATGACCTTGACGCCCACCTGCTTGGCGATGTCGATGAGCGTGCGGTCCATCTGCTCGTCAGTCAGGCCGTTATCGGTGGTAATGCCGTGTTCCTGGATCTCGATATAAAAGTCGCCGGGGTCGAAGGTATCGCGGAAGGTCTCAGCCCACTTGATGGCGCCCTCCATGTCGCCGCGGTCGATGTACTTGGGGATGATGCCCGCGATACAGGCGCTCGTGCAGATCATGCCCTTGGCATGGCGGCGCAGGTTGTCGAGCGTCACGCGCGGCTTGTAGTAAAAGCCCTGCACGGCGGCCTCGGAGACCGTCTGCATCAGGTTGACGTAGCCCTCCTGGTCTTTGGCCAGGAGGATCATATGGTAGAGCTCGGGCTTGTGGTCGCGGGCAAGGGTCTCGTCCGGCGTAAAGTAGACCTCGCAGCCAAAGATGGGCTTGATGACCAGGGGCGGCTTGAGCTCGTCGATGTTGCCCTTCTCGTCCCACATGGCCATGTCTTTGACGTACTGGGCATGCTCACGCGGGTTTGCCTCGGGGTCGGGCTCCACCAGCTCGTCGCGGCGGTCCTTTTCCAAGAAGGCCTTGTCGTGGCTCCAGGTTTTGTACTCGGGCGTGTTGTGGTTGACGGCGTCGCAGGCCAGCGCCAGATCGGGCACGCCATACATGTAGCCGTGGTCGGTAATGGCCACGGCGGGCATGCCCAGCTCAACGGCACGGTTGACCATATCCTGGATACGGGTTGCGCCGTCGAGCATGGAAAAGACAGTGTGGTTGTGCAGATGGACGAATGCCATGTGATGAGCTCCGATGCGGGTTCGTGTTCTGACTGAACGATTTTACCCCACGGCACGGACAGCACCCGAACCTAGCCAAACCAACACGGCTCCTCTTGCAGTTGCGGTGAAATGCGGACTGTTTGGCGGCTTTTTTGGCCAAAACAGTCCGCATTCCACCGCAAGTTATCTGAGGGCTAGAGATTGTAGGTGACTACTTGAGGTTCGGCGGGTTCGACGAAGATGGTTGGATTCGCCTGCTCCACGCGGACGAACTTGACAGTCACGGCCTCAAAGCCCGCCTTGTGCAGAACATCAGCGTAGACGCGCGCCTGCAGGGCGTGCTTCTCCTGCAGCTGTTCCGGTGTCTCGTCCGGTGTGCCGCCCGTCTTGTAGTCGATGACCAGCGCGCGTGACGAATCCGCCGGGTTCGTCGCCAAAGCGTCGATGGCGCCTTCGGCATAGGCGCCGTAGCGAGCGATGTCCTCGTCCTCGCAGCCCAGCGAAAAGAACGGCACCTCGGCGCGAACGCACGGCCACGCGAGCAGGTCGGCACGAACAGCCGACT
>CAJKGV010000180.1:0-3677 GCA_905199455.1 Collinsella aerofaciens
AAGCTGATCAAGGGCGCCCGCAACCAGGAGAACTACCGTGAGTTCTCGCAGTACCCGGCCGTTGAGCACGACCTTGCTATCGTGGTCGACAACACTGTGACCTGCGAGGATCTTGAGCGTCGTATTACGAGTGCCGGCGGCAAGCTGCTCGAGGGCGTGCGCCTGTTCGATGTCTACCGCGATCCGGTCCGCATCGGCAAGGGCAAGAAATCCATGGCCTTTGCGCTTACGTATCGCTCCGACGACCACACGCTCACCAGCGAAGAGGTCGAAAAGGCGCACCAGAAGATCGTCACCAAGGTGTGCAAGGGCGTAAACGGCGAGGTCCGCGGCTAGGTCCTGCGCCGGATATAGGCCAGCGTCGGCTGCCGCCGAGTCTTACGTGACTGCTGTTTTCGGTATAAGGCACCGTTGAGCCTTCATATATGACACGCGCATTACATAACGGCGTGCTGCTTTGTCGGCAGTGCGCCGTTTTGCTATGATAGCCCGCGGCGTGTTACGAATCTGACATTACGTAACACTGGAAAGGTGATTCAAGCGGCGTTGCAATTCCGTGCGCCGATAACCGGGAGGCGTACATGCACATTCCAGATAATTATCTGTCCCCGCAGACCGATGCCGTCATGGCAGTGGCGATGGTGCCCGTTTGGATCCACTGCATCAAGAAAGTGCGCGCCACGCTCGATCGCGAGCACATGGCTTTCCTGGGCATCTGCGCCGCGTTCTCCTTCCTGCTTATGATGTTCAATGTGCCGCTGCCCGGCGGCACCACAGGTCACGCCGTCGGCGGCGCGCTCATTGCACTGCTGCTAGGCCCCGAGGCCGCGGCTATCGCTGTCTCGGTTGCGCTGGCGCTGCAGGCGCTGCTGTTTGGCGACGGCGGCGTTCTGTCGTTTGGCGCTAACTGCTTTAACATGGCCTTTGTGCTGCCGTTTGTCGCTGCTATCGTGTTCCGTGCGCTCAACAGCCGCCTGCACGACAAGAGCTGGGGCACCTCGGTTTCTGCCGTCGTGAGCGGTTGGGTCGGCCTGTGCCTGGCGGCCCTGTGCGCGGCAATCGAGTTTGGTATTCAGCCGATGCTCTTTACCAACGCTTCGGGCGCGCCGCTGTACTGTCCTTTCCCGCTGTCCGTGGCTATTCCGGCCATGTTGATCCCGCATATGCTGGTTGCCGGCGTGATCGAGGGCGTGGCGACGGCCGCCATCTACGGTTTCATTAAGAAGACGGCGCCGAGCGTTATCGTCGGGCCCGAGGCCGTCGATGGCCAGCTTACTGCCGAGGGTGCTGCTGCCAAGAAGACCTCGCTGGTCCCCACGCTCATCTTGGTTGCCGTGCTTGTCGTGGCTACGCCGCTCGGCTTGCTTGCCACAGGTGACGCATGGGGCGAGTGGGACGCCGAGGGCGCCGCGACCGCCGTTCAGGAGGCTGGCGACGACAGCCTGCAGGCTTCGGTCGGCCTCGATATCCCGACCTTTGCCGACGCACTGCCCACGGGCGATTATCTGCAGGCCTATTCCGAGGAGCAGGGTCTTGGCTTTGCCGGCCAGGCTGCCATGTATATCCTCTCGGGCGTAATTGGCGTGGCGGTGCTCACCATCGCATTTCGTTTGATATCGCTGACGGTTAAGGAAAACGGGGCTCATGGCGACGGTCGAGCTGCCTAGCTGGCTTGCGGACGAGCAGCGTTACGAGCCCACGGGCGCTCGGCATCGCGTAATGCAACAGAATGTCCTGCACCTGGCGAGCCTGCTTGAGCGGGTTCGCCTGGGTGGAGGCGCGCACGAGGGCGGGTCGATGGTCGACCGCGCCCTTTCTTGCGTTTCGGCTCCGGTGCGCCTGGTGGGGATGTTCGTTTGCGTCCTGTGCGTGTGTCTGACACAGAGCCCGCTGTACCTCATGTTGATGGCGGCCATTGCGCTGGTGCTCGTTGCCGTGCGCCCCGTACGCGGGCTGCGGGCGACCTTTGTGCCGGCGCTTGGCGCCGCGGGGCTCGCAGTGGTTTTGGCGCTGCCTGCCCTGCTGCTGGGCGCTTCCGCTACGGGCGCCATGCTCAAAATTGCGCTCAAGACCTTCATTAATGTGTCGCTGGTGCTGGGCGTTTCGTGGACCCTCACGTGGAGCCGCATGTCGGCGGCGCTCAAGATGCTTCATCTGCCCGACGAAGTTATCTTTACGTTTGATATGGCGCTCAAGCACGTCGAGGTGCTGGGTCGCACGGCGCACAATTTGTGCGAATCGGTCATGCTGCGCAGCGTTGGCCGTGCGCCTGAGGGATTTTCGCGTACCGATTCGATCGCGGGTATCATGGGCATGACCTTTATCAAGGCGATGGAATGCAGCCGCGCGATGGACGAGGCCATGCTGTGCCGCGGTTTTGCGGGTGCGTATCCGGCGCCCGCGCGCGCCGGGTTTGGCTGGCGCGATGCGGTCTATGCGGCCGGCGTGGCGCTGCTGGCGGTGTTGTGCGCCGTGCTGTAGGCGCTGCTGGTTCCGGCTGGGGATGCAAATAGGGAAGGGCGACGTTTTGACGATCGATATGAATAGTGCGGCGGGCACGAACGGTGCGGGCGGCGCCGAGGTCGCGCCGCTCATCGAGCTGCGCGACGTGGTGTTCTCCTATGCGGGGCATACGGTTGTCGATGGCGTGTCGCTGCAGGTCGATCGTGGTGAACTCGTTGCCCTGCTCGGTCCCAACGGCTGCGGTAAGACGACGATTATGCGCCTTATTAACGGCCTTGAGCTCGCGGACGCAGGGGCATACCTGTTCGACGGGCACGTGGTCGATGCGGCGTTTCTAAAGGATTCCGCGGCCGCTCAGCGTTTTCATCAGCGCGTGGGCTTTGTGTTCCAGAATGCCGACGCCCAGCTGTTCTGCGCTACGGTGGGCGAGGAAGTTGCTTTTGGTCCCGCGCAGATGGGACTGCCGGCAGACGAGCTCGAGCGCCGTGTGCGCGATGCCATGGGGCTGTTCCAGGTTGCCGACCTTGCCGACGCCTCTCCCTATCAGCTCTCGGGCGGGCAAAAGAAGCGCGTTGCGCTGGCTGCGGTGGTGTCGATGAACCCGGATATCTTGGTCCTCGACGAGCCTACCAATGGGCTCGACGAGGATTCATGCGACATCGTGGTCAACTTCTTGCTGGCCTACGTCGCGGCGGGTAAGACGGTCTTGATGAGCACACATCACCAGGATTTGGTGCGACGCCTGGGTGCCCGTGCAATCTATATCGATCGATATCACCATGTGGTCGAGGCGCCTTCGCCGTCGTATGGAACCGAAAGCGGTGCTACGGACTAGTTGCTGCGTAGAGCGTGCGTAGCCGCCCGCGCGGCTTTGCCGTGATGGTATAGTTATCCAGGTTTTTTATGGGGGTGGCTATGCCAAGCTGGAACATTCATATCGCTCAGACGGAGCGTTTGCTGGAGCGCACCGGTGCGCTTGCCAAGAGCGTGCGCGACCGCAATGCCTTTTTGTTTGGCTGCGTGGTTCCGGATATTTTCGTGGGCTATATGGTCCCTGGCATCGCCGATCCCATCCCGTACCGCATTACGCACTTTGCCAAGCCCGAGCCTATCCCTAAGCCGCGTGAGCACGAGTTCTGGGATACCTATGTGGCACCGTTGCTTAAAAGTTCACCCACCGGTGCGCCAGCCGCGGCGACCTCGATTATCGAGGA
>CAJKGV010000181.1:0-3671 GCA_905199455.1 Collinsella aerofaciens
AATCCTCATTGCGGCCCGGCGCCTCACCAATAAACATCACGCGAGCGCGGGGGTTTCCCACGCCAAACACGATATTGTGACGCGACTGGTAGAGCTGGCAGAGGTGACAATCGCCCAGAACGGCCTCAATTTCCTCGAGTGCGACCTCACGTGGTGCCTGATGGGTATGGCCGGGGATGTGCATGACGCCCATAGCGGCTCCTACACGTAGACCTTGTCGAGACGCATGCCAAAGCCGCAGGCGACCTCGTAGTTAATCGTTCCGCGCAGTCGGGCCATCTCGTCCATAGTGATCTCGGCATCGCCATCGCGGCCGACAATGATCATCTCGTCACCATACTCGGCCTCGGGAATCTCGTGTGCCGGGTTGGACTGAATGGCAACCATAAACTGGTCCATGCAGATATTGCCAACCTGATGCACGCGCTCGCCGCGATACAGCACATCCATACGATTGGAAAGCGTACGCGATAGGCCATCGGCATAACCGATCGGCAGCGTGCAGATCTGAACGCGCGTACGCGGTACGCGGTAGGTAAAACCGTAGCCCACGCCCTCACCCATCGCAGGGTGTGCCACGCGCGTCACACGCGCATGGACGCTCATAACGGGATCAAGCTGCATCACGCGGCCACTCAGCTCGCACGGCTGCATGCCATACAAGCCAACGCCGGCGCGGATCATATCAAAATGCATCGAGGGGTCGAGCATCGAGGACGGCGTGTTGGCGCAGTGCACGATACCGCACTCAAAACCCGCATCCTTAATGGCCTGAACGGCCTCGGTAAAGCGCTGACACTGCAGCTTGTAGTCCCAGCCCGAAGGTTCATCGGCCGTGGCGAAGTGCGTAAATACGCCGTCGCACTGAATACCGCGATGGAAATTTATACCGCGGACAAAGTCGAGCACCTGCGTGTAGTGAACGCCGATACGATTCATGCCCGTCTCGATGGCGAGATGATACTTGCCCACTTTGCCCGCCGCGACGGCACATTCGCCATACGCAAGAGCAAAGTCAGACGTATAGACCGAGGGCATGATATCAAACTCGAGCAACGTCGGAATGGCCTCGATAGGCGGCTCGCTTAGGATGAGGATGGGTTTCGTAATCCCGCCCTGTCGGAGCTCAACGCCCTCGTTAACCGTCGCCACGGCAAACATGTCGGCACCGGCCGAATACATGATCTTGGCGCACTCCACAGCTCCATGACCATAAGCATCGGCTTTGACCACGCAGCACAGGCGCTGACGTGGATTCAGCAAGTTCTTATAGGCCCTCGTGTTGCGACGGAGCGCCCCGCGGTCGATCTCGACCCAGGACCAGCGCGTCAAATCGGCTTTATTCATGATTAGTCATCCGACCCTTCGTCCATGATTCCCAGATCTTCGAGCGCATCCTTTGCCGCCAGTTCCATGGCAGGACCGATCAAGTCGATAAGATCGGTCGCGATGACGCTCTTCTCACCATACTCCGTCGCCGCGGCAAAACCGGCGTAGCTGTGAAGTGCGACGGCGTACGAATACAGCAACTCCCAACGATCCATCTCGTCGCGCATGGTGGCAAGCGTGCCGGCCAAAATACCCGCGAGAACATCACCCGAACCGGCAGTTGCCAGAGAAGCCGGACCCGAGAGCGGCAGCAGCACACGCTCAACGCCACAGATAGCCGTCGTCGGCCCCTTGGCAATGACCACCAGATTGTCGGAGCCTGCAGCCCAGACAACCTTCTGCGCGGCCGCAATCGCGGTACCAAGGTCGTTCACCTCGTCACCGGCAACCAGACGCGAAAGCTCACGATAGTGCGGCGTCATAACCAACGGCTGCTCGCGACGATACATCTCGGGATTACTATCAATACCGTCAATGGCAATCTTAGCAAGGCAGTTGAGTGCATCGGCGTCCAAAATAAGCGGTACATCAAGCTCGAGCAAGCCCGAAACCACCTGCATAGCGCCGGCAGATGTCGTCATGCCGGGACCGCACAGTACACAGCTGTACTTCTTTGCAATCTCGCACACAGTCATGCGCGCAGCGGCGCCAAAGGAGCCGCGGGAATCAGACGGAATAGCAAAGACGGGAATCGAAGGAAGTGCCATGCGAATAAGATTGGCGCAGGCGTCAGGAGCCGCGACTGCCACGTAACCAGCACCCGCGCGAGCTGCAGATTTGGCCGCCATAATGGCAGCACCAGGATATTGCGCAGATCCGGCGACAATAAGCACAGAGCCACGGGAATACTTATCGATATTCGTAGGTAATGGAGCAAAGTAATCAACTAAGTCACCGGGCTCGACAATCTCGGCGGCGTGGTCGACATCATCGATGACCTCGTCAAGACGGTCGTAAAGATTGCCGCAGATCAAATCGCCAGCATACTCAGGGCCATCAGCGCTATACAGACCAATCTTGGGCGCAATCATCGTCACCGTATGCTCGGCACGAATGCAGTCGTCATCAACAACGCCCGTCTCGGCATTCAGGCCCGAGGGGACATCAATGGATACGACACAATCGGCGCATTCATTGACCGTAGGAATCCAGATGGAGAACGGCGCACGCAGATTCCCGTGGAAACCGGTACCAAAAATGGCATCGACAACAACATCGGCCTTATCGATCAAAACCTCGAGTTCGTCACGCGAGGGGCCGACGCAAACGTGCACATCGCGGCCGGCAGTACGACGAGCAACATGACGTGCCAGAGCAGCAGGAATCTCATCCGGCTCAACAGGAGAAACGATATCCACGTCCACACCCTTATGGCTCAGGATATCGGCGGCAACCCAACCGTCGCCGCCATTATTACCAAAACCGACCAGAACGAGAACCCGATCGGGATTGAGCTTCAAGACCTCGTTGGCGGCAAACTCACCCGCCAGCTCCATAAGCTCGGCCTTCGAAGTCCCTTCGCGTTCGATGATATCCTCGAGACGAACGACTTCTTCGGTACTCAAAACCGGTTTCATCTATGCTCCTAGCGTATCTTGCGAAGCATCGCCCAGGTGCTCCGTCAATGCTGAATTCTGCAGCTGCTCAAGCTCATCTAAAACAGAGCGAGCCTCTTTAAATGTCTGCGCAACGCGTTCCTTGGTGCTCACCTTTTCTTCCTTAGGCTTAGGTCGAGCATCTTCGGTAATCGCGATGGCATTCGCAACGGCTAAGTCTCCTGTAAGCGTAATGGAAAGAGCGACCTCAATAACACCCAGCTCTTGAGCGATCTCGAGTGCACGGCCCGAAAGCAGCGCCTTCGGTTTGCCGAGTTTATCACGCGTTACCGAAACATCCTTGCGACCCACGCCTTGACTAAAACCCGTGCCAAGAGCTTTAAGCACCGCCTCGCGCGAAGCAAAGCGGCTCGCATAGTGAGCAGCGGGACGCGATGATGCATCACAATACGCACGCTCTTCTTCGGTAAACACACGCCGAGCAAACGACGGCGTCTTTTCAAGAATTGATTTCATACGGGAAATCTCGACGATATCAACGCCGATACCAGCTTCAGCCATGTTCACCTCCATATCGCACAGACTAAGTTATTGTAGCCCGTTCACAGAAGATGCGACAAACGAGGGTTATAAAACACAGCTACTATGTGAGACAAAAGCCCGCAAACGCGAAAAAGGGGGAGGCCGCGAGGCCTCCCCCTTCTCAGTTCAAGCGTACGGCTCGGT
>CAJKGV010000182.1:0-3667 GCA_905199455.1 Collinsella aerofaciens
ACGAGCTGCCCGACCTGAGCGGCCAGCGCGTGTGCGTCATCGGCGGCGGCAATGTGGCCATGGACGTGGCACGCTCTGCCGTGCGCTGCGGTGCCGAAAAGGTGAGCATCGTCTACCGTCGCCGCATCTGCGACATGACGGCCCAGGATGCCGAGATTGCCGGCGCCCAGGCCGAGGGCTGCGAGGTTCTGGAGCTCACGGCGCCGCTCGCCATCGAGACGGGCGAAGATGGTCGCGTGAGCGGCCTGCGCGTGCAGCCACAGATTATCGGCGAGCCTCGCCGTGGGCGTCCGGCCCCGCGTGCCGCAGCCACGCCCGAGCGCGTCATTCCCTGCGAGCGCGTGTTTGTGGCCATTGGCCAGGACATCGATTCCAAGCCGTTTGAGGACATGGGCATCGCCTGTAAGTGGGGTCGCGTCGTTACCGATTCGGACGGCGCCGTGCCCAACTTCGATGGCCTCTTTAGCGGCGGCGACTGCCAGACCGGTCCCGCCACCGTCATCCGTGCCATCAACGCCGGCCGCGTGGCTTCGGCAAACATCGACCGCTATCTGGGCTTCGACCACAAGATCAAGCTCGACGTGGAGCTGCCGACCGTCCAGTTTAAGGGCAAGCACGAGTGCGGCCGCTGCGAGCTGGGCGAGCGCGAGGCCGGCGAGCGCATCCACGATTGGAATCTGGTCGAGCAGGGCCTTACCGAGGAGGAGGCACGCCAGGAGGCAAGCCGCTGCCTGCGTTGCGACCACTTTGGCTTTGGCGCGTTCCGCGGAGGGAGGAACCTGGAATGGTAGAGCCCAACAACCCCACTGTCAGCGACAACACCGAAAGCGGAGCACTCAACATGGTCAAGCTCACTATCGATAACTGCGAAGTCGTGGTGCCCGAGCACACCACGATCCTGGATGCGGCCAAGTCCGTCGGCATTCAGATTCCCACCCTGTGCTACCTGCGCGATCTGAACGAGATCGGCGGCTGCCGCGTGTGCGTGGTCGAGGTTGAGGGCTGCGACCAGCTGGTTGCCGCCTGCAACAACTACGTGCTCGACGGTATGGTGGTCCACACCAACAGTCCCAAGGCCCGCGAGGCCCGTCGCACCAACGTGCAGCTGCTGCTGTCCCAGCATGATTCGCAGTGCACGAGCTGTGTGCGCAGCGGCAACTGCAACCTACAGACCATCGCCAATGACCTGGGCATTTTCTATCTGCCGTATCAAAGGCATTTGGCGGGCGAGGGCTGGGATTTCGATTTTCCCATCATCCGCGAAAACGACAAGTGCATTAAATGCATGCGCTGCATCAAGGTGTGCGAGAGCGTACAGGGCCTAGGGATTTGGGACCTGACCAACCGCGCCACGCATACCGCCGTGGGCACCCGCGGGCGCGTGCCGATCGGCAAGACCGATTGCGTCGCGTGCGGCCAGTGCATCACGCATTGCCCGACGGGCGCGCTGCGCGAGCGCGACGACACCGAGACCGTGTTTGACGCGCTCGCTAATCCCGACAAGATCGTGTTGGTGCAGATCGCGCCGGCCGTGCGTAGTGCTTGGGGCGAGGAGCTCGGCATTCCGCGCGAGGAGGCAACCGTCGAGCGTCTGGCTTGCGCGCTGCGCCGCGTGGGCTTTGAGTACGTGTTCGATACCGATTTCTCGGCCGACCTCACCATTATGGAGGAGGGCTCCGAGTTGCTCGAGCGCCTGGGCGCCGCCGCTAAGGGTGAGGGCGACAGCCGCGGCTGGCCCATGTTTACGAGCTGCTGCCCGGGCTGGGTGCGCTTTGTGAAGGCACGTTACCCCGAGTTTGTCGACAGCCTGTCCACGTCAAAGTCGCCGCAGCAGATGTTCGGCGCTATCGCCAAGACCTACTACGCCAAGGTGCTGGGCGTGGAGCCCGAGCGTCTGTTCGTGGTGTCCGTTATGCCGTGCACGGCCAAGAAGGCCGAGTGTGCGCCGCCGAGCATGATGGGCGGGGGCGGCGCGCCCGACGTGGACGTTGCGCTGACGGTGCGCGAGATGGTGCGCATGATCCGCGCGAGCCACGTGAGCGTTGACACGCTGGTCGAGGAGCCGCTCGATACGCCGTTGGGCTTTGGCACGGGCGCGGGTGTGATCTTTGGCGCCACGGGCGGCGTGATGGAGGCCGCCGTGCGCTCGGCATATTACCTGGTGACGGGCAAGAACCCGGATGCTGACTTCTTCACTGACGTGCGCGGACTCGAGGGCTGGAAGGAGGCCGTGGCCGATATCGACGGTACCAAGGTGCGCGTCGCCGTGGCGCACGGGCTGGGCAACGCCGCCCGTCTGCTCGACGCGATTCGCGACGGCCGTGTGAGCTATGACTTCGTCGAGGTCATGGCGTGCCCGGGCGGCTGCGTCGGTGGCGGCGGTCAGCCCATCCACGACGGCTGCGAGCTGGCGGCCGAGCGCGGCCAGGTGCTGTGGGGCCTGGATGCCGCTGCGGACATTCGCTTCTCGCACGAGAACCCCGATGTTCAGGCGTGCTACCGCGAGTTTTTGGGCGCGCCGCTCTCGCCGCTGGCCGAGGAGTTGCTGCATACCGACCATCACGCCTGGTCGATGCCCAACGAGGGGGCGTGCTAGCCATGCGTGCGTTTGATGTTGAGATGACGCGCCGGGGATTTGCCTCGGCGCTTGCTGCGGGCGCGTTGTCACTCGCGCTTGCTGGTTGTGGTGGTGGAGCTGCGGGGGCCGGGTCTGCTGCGGGGTCGGCTGCCGGGTCTGCCGCTGACGGTGCCGCTGCCGGGCCGGTTGAGGTACACGTCGCCTCGCTCAAGGGGCCGACCTCGATTGGCCTGGTGCAGTTTATGGACCAGGCTGCCGATGGCGAGACGGACAATGCGTTCGACTTTGCGATCAACACTGCCGCCGACGAGATTGTGCCCAAGGTCATTCAGGGCGATATCGATATCGCCCTGGTGCCTGCCAACGTGGCGAGCGTGCTCTACAACAAGACCGAGGGCGCGGTGCAGGTCATCGACATCAACACGCTGGGCGTGCTGAACGTGGTGACGGGCGACGCGAATGTGGCCTCGTTTGGCGATCTGGCGGGTCGTACTGTCTATATGACGGGCAAGGGCACCACGCCGGAGTACGTCATGAACTACTTGCTGGAGCGCGCGGGCCTGACCGGCCAGGTGGCGCTTGAGTTTAAGAGCGAGCCCACCGAGGTGCTGTCGGCGTTGCTTGTCGACCCGTCCGCCGTGGGCGTGCTGCCGGAGCCGTTCAAGACGGCGGCCATCGCCAAGAGCGAAGGCAAGCTGTCGGCGCCGGTAAGTCTGACCGATGTGTGGGATGAGCTGGCGGGTGACACGGGCTCCCGTTTGCTGACGGGCGTGACCGTGGTGCGCCGGGCCTTTGCCAAGGAACATCCCGAGGCCGTGGCGGAATTCTTGAGCTGCCATGCGGCGAGCGTTGAGGCCGTGAACGCGGCGCCGGCAGACTGGGCTCAGGCCGTGGTCGATGCGGGCATCGTCGATAACGCCGCGATTGCCGAAAAGGCGATTCCCGGGTGCATGCTCGTGTGCCAGACGGGGAAGGATATGAAGGCGGCGCTCGACGGGTATCTGCAGGTGCTGGCTGATGCGGACGCGAGCGCCGTGGGCGGCAAGCTCCCGGCCGATGATTTCTACTACATGGAGTAGCCCGTGCGTG
>CAJKGV010000183.1:0-3644 GCA_905199455.1 Collinsella aerofaciens
TGCTGTATTTAGAAATATAATTGATAAGGTAATAGAAAAGTTTAATGTAGAATTAAGAGATAAGTAGAAATACTTATCTTTTAGTATTGTAATAAATATGGTAAAATTAATGATATAATATTAGAAGATGCTACTTTTAAATTCGAGCCGTGTTGCTCGGGGTTCGCGGCGCGCGGCAGATTTCTTGATGTTATGGTTGTGCCGGCGGGGCTAGCTGCTCCGCCGGCCTTTTTTAAAGGAGCGTTGAAGCGTGAAAACGGGTATTTCGATTTATCTTTCCAGCCCTTTGCAGGATATTGAGCGGACGATTGAGCGTGGTGCCGCGGCGGGTGCGCGCTACGCGTTCACCTCGCTGCATATTCCCGAGGATGGGGGAGCGGCGTATGCCGATAAGGTCCGTCATGTGCTGTCGCTGCTTTCCGCCCGTGGCATTGCGCTCATTGCCGATGTGGGGCCTCGCACGTGCGATTTGCTTGGGCTTGAGCGCATCGAGGACCTGCGCGATCTGGGGTTGGAATACCTTCGTTTGGACTATGGCTTTAGCGCCCAACGGGTCGCGGAGCTGTCCGGTGTATTTCGCATTGTGGTCAATGCATCGACGGTGAGTTCTGATGAAATCGCATCGTGGCGTGAGGCCGGTGCCGATGTGACTCGTTTTGCCGCCTGCCACAATTTTTACCCCAAGCCTTATACCGGTTTAGCTCTTGAAGATGTTGCTCGGACGAATCTTCGTCTTGCGGCGCTTGGATTCGAAATCATGGCTTTTGTGCCGGGTGATGCTAACGTTCGCGGGCCGGTATTCGAGGGACTGCCGACGGTCGAGGCGCAGCGCGGTCGCGCGTCAAAGGTTGCCCTCAATATGCTTGAGCTTGCACATGGCGCCGATTGCGACATTGTGTTGGTCGGCGACCCCGATCTATCCGATGCGGGCTGGGCGCAGTTTGCTCAAGTTTCCGCCGGATACGTGGACCTGCAATGCGAGCTTGAGCCCAGTTATGCCTATGTGCGCGGGCAGATTCATCACGATCGGCCCGACTCGAGCGTCCTCATCTTTAGGTCTCAGGAGTCACGTACGACGCTTAAGCCGGATTCCGTGCCGACGGATGCCGGAGCCGGCCTGCCGCGAAAGGCGGGGTCGATCGCTGTGAGCAATAGCGGATATGGGCGCTACGAAGGCGAGCTTGAGATTGCGCGGGTCGATCTTCCCGGTGACGAGCGCATGAACGTTGCGGGTCATATCTCGCCCGAGGCAATGGAGCTGCTGCCGTTCATCAAACGCGGATTCGGGGTACGGTTCGTTTAGCGTGTGACCCGTGGGCTACAATTGGCTCATCATGCGAAGGCGCCTCGTGTGGCGTGTGCCTGCGTTGGCCGATCTATATTCGGAGGATTCCCATGACCGTACTGTTTGTTGAATATCCCAAGTGCTCGACCTGTAAGAAGGCCAAGGCATGGCTGGATGAACATGGGGTAGAGTATATCGACCGCGATATCGTTTTGGACAACCCCACGGCCGATGAGCTTGCGACCTGGATTGCTCGTTCGGGGCTGCCGGTGCGGCGTTTCTTTAATTCGTCGGGCATGAAATATCGAGAGCTGGGCCTGAAGGCGCGTCTGGATGCGGGCATGACGGATCGGGAGTGCCACGAGCTGCTGGCGACCGACGGCATGCTGGTCAAGCGTCCGCTGCTGGTGGGCGACGACTTTGTGATTCCCGGCTTTAGGGAATCGGCTTGGGCCGAGGCGTTGCTGTAGCGGCTGCGGAAAGTGCGACCCGTTTTGAGTGCTCAGGGTGGGACGTGTTTTCCATCGGCGGGCTCGCTCGGCTCAATCCTCGAGCTGTGCCCATTCGTGCGGATCGTAGACCTTTACGTGCTTGTTGGGCTTGCCGCTCCAGTACTCCTCGTCCATAAAGGGCAGATATGCCTGAACGCCAGGGCAGATAAAGGGAATCCGCTGCTGTTGCAGTCGCTCACGCTGGCGCTGCTCCAGGTGTGCCTCGGATATGACGGTCGGCATACCGGACAACTCGACGAGGCTTGCCTGGATTCGCTTAAGGTCGGGGAGTCCCGCGTGCCATGACATCCGCATGATCAAAAAGGATGCACGGCGGTATTTTGCCTGCACCACAGTAATGGCGGGGCGCAGTGTGGGATGGATTTTGTCCCGTTCGGGCCAAAGGTCGGCAGTGATCTCAAGGCCCAGGGTCTCCCATAGGTAATCAAGCTCTTCGTCCATGGCGCCTCGATATCTACGTGATCATTGATACTTCGATTGTGTTGCCTGGTGCTATCGTTTTCGCGGTAGAATCTGCCAACGGTTGACGGCTACCGCTCGCGGCGTTTTGCCCCTCGTGTACAGCGGTCGGCTTCACAGGTCCTTCACGGGTTGGACTAAATAAGGCCAATTTGACTGAATTTCAAAAAAGTCAAAATTGGGGCTTGCGTCACGGCGAGACTTCCCGTATATTTCTTTCTTGCGCAAAGGCACAGCCGAGCGCAGCGATGCAGTCATTGGGATGTCGTCTAATGGCAGGACAGCGGATTCTGGTTCCGTCAATGGGGGTTCGACTCCCTCCATCCCAGCCATTGCATTTGCTACATATGGCCCGTTCGTCTAGCGGTTTAGGACGCCGCCCTCTCAAGGCGGAGATCACCAGTTCGAATCTGGTACGGGCTACCAAAATTGAACGCCCGGGCCTCGTAAGAGACCCGGGTTTTGTGTATTGACCGTATATACGGCGCCTGCCGTGTTTCGCTCAGATCGAGGAGTAGCCATGGATCTGCCCATCAGCTTGCAAGACATCACGTATGCCGAGAACTATCTGGCGCAGGGCGACCTGGCTACGGCGACGCCGCTGCTGGAGCGTCTGGTGGAGCTCGCCGAGGAGTATATCGACGCTGAGTGCAAGACGGAGGAGAAGCGCCAATACTTTAGCTTCGATAGCAAGTTTGAGCGCTTGGCCTATCGCCGCGTGGAGAAGGATCCGCGCGAGCTCGTGCAGGTCGAGGTGCCGTTTGACCGCCTGTACTCTGACATGGCGTTTGCCTACATTCGCCAGCAGGATTATGTGAGCGCTCGTAATGCCCTGATGCAGGCTGTGCGTTGGGACCCCATGAACTGCAACTATCGCCTGGATCTGGCCGAGCTGTTCCGCGCACTCGAGGACAAGCAGGAATGGGCATCGCTCTCGTTCTCGGTGCTGGAGCGTGCAAGCGATGGCAAGTGCGCCGCCCGCGCTTACGCCAATCTAGGTCAGTACTTCTTGGAGCCCGAGACCGAGAACGTTTCGGCTGCCGTGGGCTGCGCGCGTCTGGCGCTGCGTCTGGCGCCCAACGATGCGCATACGACGCGCCTGCTCAACAAGATCCATACCACCTATCCGGATGCCGCTGATGAGAGCGACGACCACGTGATGGGTGAGCTCGCCCTGCAGGGCGTGCCGACCTCACCTTCGGCCGAGATTGCCATCTGCCTGATTATGTGTGCGACCGATGCTGCAAGCGACGGCGACAAGCAGGAGGCGACGCGCCTGACGGTGCGTGCTCGCGACTTGGTGGGCGAGGAGGCCTGCGCGGCGATTATCAAACTGGTGCGCGAGAGCGATGCCGAGCTCAATGCCGAGCGCAAGGCAAAGCGCGAGG
>CAJKGV010000184.1:0-3625 GCA_905199455.1 Collinsella aerofaciens
GATGCTTGATCTCGATCATGTCTGCCATGAATGTCCCTTCCCTGCGTTTACACGAATTGCTCTATTTTACGGAAAGAACCACGTTTCCGCAGCCCACACTACATTCCCGTAAAGAACCCGCAACCTTTAACCCACTCATTGGGGACAGACTTAAATGAGTGCCCGCTCATTGGGCACTCATTTAAGTCTGTCCCCAATGAGCGCCCAATGACCAGCAAAAAGGGGCGCGACCGCGATGGTCACGCCCCCTCAGCCTCAACTGTGTACCGCTCGGCCCTTACGCAAGCTTTGCGCCGACGATCTTTGCTGCTGCCGGCTTGTCGAAGTTACCGCCGGTGGCCTTGCCCAGAGCACCCATGACCTGGCCCATCTGCTTCTTAGAGGTCGCACCCAGCTCGGCGATAACCTGCTCGATCAGGGCCTCGAGCTCCTCGCCCGAAACCTGCGCGGGCAGCAGGCTCTCCAGAATCTTAACCTGCTCAGTCAGGTTGTCGGTACGCTCCTGGTCGGTACCGGCCTTAATGGACATCTCCAGCGTCTCGCTCGTCTGCTTAATCAGACGCTTGATCATGCTGTTGACGTCTTCCTCGGTCACATCGCGGCGCTCGTTAACCTCGATATTCTTCACCTCGGCCTTGACCTGGCGAATGATGGACAGGCGAACCTTGTCCTTGGCCTTCATGGCCGCGATCATTTCCTTCTGCAGCTCTTCGTTGGTCATCTGCAAATCCTCTCTAATAGCGTGGGCGGCACTCGCGCGAGCACCGCCCCATGATTACTCAGTCGTCGACGAATCGTCGGTCGAACTCTTGGTGACGCCCTTCAGACTGACGTTGTATGGCACGTCTTTGGGCATGGGGTTGACGGTGATGTCGGCATCCTTCTTGTACTGCTCCAGCCACTCGCTGTACGCGGTGCTGGCCGCCTGTGTCTTCACCACGTTGGAGACGTACTTCTTGATGGCCTTGGGCACCTGGTTGATGTCATCAACCTGATTATCGACATGGAAGTAGTCGGTGCACTTGATGATGTGGTAGCCATAGGTCGACTCGACGACTTCGCTCACGTCGCCCTTGTTGAGCCCCTCGAGCGCCGTCTGGTAGCCGTCGACGAAGGTGGTGAGCTTATCCCAGCCCACATCGCCCTTCTTCTCCTTGGAACCGGTGTCCTCGGAGTACTGCTCAACGGCGTCCTCAAAGCTCAGCTCACCGGAGTTGATCTTGTCCAGACACTCCTGCGCCTTGGCCTTAGCGGCAGCCTTGTCCTCGTCGGAAGCGTCGGAATCAACCTTGATCAGGATGTTCGACGAACGACGGGCATCGTTGTAGTTAGACAGGTTCTCGTTGATGTAATCGACAATCTCGCTGTCCTTGGGCTTGCTCGTGGGCGCGACGACATCCTTGAGTTTCTGTTGCGCCAGACTCTCCTTGAGCGAGTCCTTGTAGGTGTCCTCGGTATAGCCGTAGGTCTTGAGGGTCTTCTTAAAGGCCTTGGCGCCGCCCGCGCTCTTGCACGCGTCCTTCCAAGCCTTCTCGACCTCCTCGTCCGACACCGTAACGCCGTTTTCCTTCTGTGCCTGTTGAAGCAGAATCTGCTGCGTGTAGGAATCGATGAGCTGTTTGCGGTACTTCTTGGGCGTGAGGTCGTTGTCGACCAGATACTGCGCCCAGTCCTTATCCTTGGTGTAGCCGTAGGACGTGCGCATGCTCATGATCTGCTTGGTCACGGTGTCCTCGGTGAGGTTGGTGCCGTTGATAGTTGCAGCAACACCGCCGGTCAGCTTGTAGCCCGAGGTATCCTCGGCCTGCGACATAAGGCCGGAGCACGCCATCGCCGAGACGGAAAGCAGCATCGCCAGCACGCCGATGACCACCAGGACGATCTTGACTGTCTTAGACACGTACGTCTTGCGCTGCTTCTTGCGAGAGCTGGAGGCAGCGCGGGCCTGCTGCTCGGGCGTCGGCGCGGCCTCGGAGTTCTTTTTCTTATTTGCCATAGTTGGCCTTTCGCATAACGAATCGAACAAACGCCATTGTGTCACAACGCAGCCCCCGCGGCACGCTTGGTGCATTGGGGACAGGTTAATCTGCACCATTTTGGTGCAAAGGGGACAGATGTGGCAGCCGGCACCTTAGAAGTGACGGCGGATGGCGTCGACCATGCCCTGGGGCGTGGTCTGGCCGAGCACGTCGGCTGCGGCATCGGCGCCCATAAAGATGTTCATGAGTGCCTGCAGGGCCTCGACCTGGCCACCCGGCTCGGCAATACCCAAATTGATGACGATCTGCGCCGGCACCGGAGCTCCCATGCCAGCCATAGCGTTAAATGTCACGGGCGCGGCGGGCTTCACCACCGCGATATAGGGCTTGGCCACAAACCCCGGATCGGTATGCGGAATGGCAATGTTTGCCGCCGGCATGGCAAGACCCGTGGGATAGGCATCCTCGCGCGTGCGAACGGCGTCGAGCCAACCGGACGCAATGTAGCCACGTGGTGCAAGCTCGCTCTCGAGCCCCGCAAACACCTCATCCGGCGTTGCACACTCCCAATCAAAAAACACCAGCTCAGGCGTAAACAGCGCTTCGTTATCCGCCATGCGCTCACCTCTCTCACCTAGCCACCTGCGACGTTCTTGAATGACTAGTCGTTAAAGACCGTTCCCGATGACTACCCAAAACAAAAGGTGGCCACGCGCGCCTTGGCGCCAATGACCACCCTGACTACTCGGCTAAATTGTACTGTGCGCCGCTAGCCGCGAGGCGCGTCAATTGCGACCTTGCCGCTCTCCAGCACGTGGACGCGGCCGTCGGCGAGCATTTGCACGACCTCGGGATACAGCACGTGCTCAATCGCGTGGATGTGCTCCTCGAGCGTGTCGACATCCCAACCTTCCTCGACAGCCAGCGCACGCTGGGCGATGATGGGACCGTTGTCGTAGATCTCGTTGGCAAAATGCACGGTCACGCCAGTTACCTTGACGCCGCGCGCAAAGGCATCGTCAATCGCATGCGCACCGGTAAAGCTCGGCAGCAGCGCCGGATGCAAATTGACCACGCGGTTGGGAAACGCCGCCAGCAGAGGCGTGTGCACCATGCGCATGTAGCCGGCCATGACCACATACTCGCAGCCGCGCTCGAGAAGCTCGTGCGCGATGATCTCGTCGGCGGCGATGGGGTCGGCGTAGACATCCTTGGACAGCGTAAGCGTCTGGATACCTGCACGCTCAGCGCGCTGCAAACCCTTAGCCGAGGGACGGCTCGACACCACAAGCTCAATCGAAGCGTTGAGCTTGCCGGCGGCGATCAGATCGATCAGCGCTTGCAGGTTGGTACCCGAACCGCTGATGAGCACACCGATCTTAAGCGGCTCGGCCGTATCGGTGCCGCTCGGACGGGTATAGGGCACAAAGTCCAGGCCCTCGGCGGCAGCCATCTGCTCGTTAGCGCTCATCGGAGTACACGACCTTACCGGAACCCTCGACGCACTCGCCCACGCGGAACGGCTTCTCGCCCAGCGCGACCAGGGCCTCGGTAACCGCGGCCTCGTCCTCGGGGGCGACGATCAGGCACAGGCCAACGCCCATGTTGAAGGTCTTGCATGCCTCGTTGGGCGCGAGCTCGGCCTG
>CAJKGV010000185.1:0-3611 GCA_905199455.1 Collinsella aerofaciens
TTATCGGACATCTCTTTGAGCGCCTGACCGGCGAGGAGCGCGCCAAACAGCGCAAGCGGGTCAAGGCCGGCCGCGACGCGATGGCAAGCTAGGCAGCACGCTTTTCGCAGGCACTCGCCTTGCTACGCGAGCGTTTCCAGATGCGCGCGTAGGCGCTCGGCATCGACATCGAGCGTTGTCTCGGCATTGACCTGGGCCAAACGATAGCCCACAAAGTAGGGCGAAACCACCCAACGTGGCAGCGCCTTGGCAATGGTCCGGCCGTCCATGTGGTAGAAGAACAAGTTGTACGACTCCGCACGACCGCCGTGGTGCTCGTTCAGGATATAGCGCAGAGCTACCTGGATCGCATCGGCAAACAGGCCCGCTTCGGCTTGGTCGCGGGCGTCGTCGCTGGCGGCGATTCCCTGTGGAGCCGAGACGTTGACCTCAAAGAATCCCATGATCGGCTCGGTTGAGATGTTGACCGCGACCCTCCCGTGTCGCCAAACATCGATGCCTTCAAAGTTGGCTGAGGTCAGCGCCGCATAGCCGTCCTCCTGTTCCAAGCCCACAATCTGCATGTGTGGATGGACGAGGCTGCCGCCCGAAAGCGGGCCTTTGTTCTTGTACATGAGCACACTGCGGTACTGTTGGGAATCGATCATCTGCTGCCAGCAGCCCAGGGCAAACCGCATCACATGATGCAGCTCATCCGGTTCATAGGTCACCAGGTCGGCGTCGTGATTGGCCGACTCGATCAATACGGTCTGACGGGTGGCCCGCAAGGTCTTGAACTTATTCTCGAGCCAGATGCAGTCACCATCGCGCTGGATGATGTTGGCGAGCCCCTCCGTGTCGCAAAAAGGGCACGCGGTGCCAAGGCGACGATTATCGTCGGGCTTGCCGCTCGCCTGCTGAACGTCAAATACCAGCGCCACGGGTTATACCTCCAGCGGCACGATCTTGGTGCCATGGAGCTCGGAGACGCCTAGCGCCGCCGCGACCGCGTCGCGATTTGCCGTAGTAATGCCGCCGCCGGGAAGGATGGTCAAACGATCGCCCGCATACTCGATTAAACGAGCCAGGTGATCGAAATTATCCTCGATCGACGTGCCGGCAGCGCCGCCATGCGTGAGGATGCGCGTAACGCCGCAGTCGGCAAGCGTATCAATCGCATCGAGCTGAGCCTCGGGCGAGAGCTGGTCAAATGCCATGTGGAAGGTGATGTCGATGGGCTCACGCTTGCACTCCTCGGTCGCGCAGCCCGCAGCCATCACGAGAGCGCCCAGCGTAAGATCGTCGAGCGCCCAGCCGCTGGCACAGGGCTTGCAGCAGCCAAAGACCAGGCCGTCAACGCCGGCGCTCACAGCAAGGCCCAGGTCCATCTCCATCATGCGCAGCTCGTCCTGGTCGTAGTGAAAGTCGCCGCCACGCGGGCGAATCATGCACATCACTCGCGAGTCATGCTCGTGAGCATAGCCGACCGTAGCGCTGATAACGCCAGCCGAGGGCGTGGTACCACCGACGGCAAGGTTGTCGCACAACTCGATGCGCTTAGCACCGGCATCGATAGCCGCCGGCACCCGCTCAAAGTTCTCGGCACAAAACTCGTACAGCATAGATAGACCCCCAAAGACAGCAGATGTTTTCCGACGGGCATTGTCACACATCCCCATGAAGTTGCGGTGGAATAGGGACTCTTTTGGCCTCTGGAGCCCGTATTCAGTCCCTATTTCACCGCAACTTAAAAAGGGGCGCTGACTGAGATAGTCAGCGCCCCTTTTGTTAGGTGGGTTAGCCTCCGAGGTAGGCTTTGCGGACGTTATCGTCGTGCAGCAGCTCTTGGCCGGTGCCGGTCATGGTGATCTTGCCGGTCTCGAGCACGTAACCACGCGTGGCGATGGAAAGCGCCATCTGCGCGTTCTGCTCGACCAGAAGCACCGTGGTGCCGGCCTTGTGCAGGTCCTCGACAATCTGGAAGATCTGCTCAATCAGGATCGGCGCCAAACCCATGGAAGGCTCGTCAAGCATGAGCAGCTTGGGGTTGCTCATAAGGGCACGGCCCATAACGAGCATCTGCTGCTCGCCGCCCGAAAGGGTGCCGGCGACCTGGCGACGACGTTCCTTCAGGCGTGGGAACTGCTCGTAGACACGCTCGAGGCCCGGAGCAACCGTGGACTTGGGCTGTGTATAGGCGCCCATCTCCAGGTTCTCCTCGACCGTCATCTGCAAAAAGGCGCGACGGCCCTCGGGCACCTGGGCCAGGCCCTTGCCCACCAGTTTATCGGCAGGCGTATGGGCAATGTCCTCGCCCATAAACTTGATGGAACCGGTCTTGGAACGCAGCAGGCCCGAGACAGTTTTAAGCGTCGTGGACTTACCGGCGCCGTTGGCACCGATCAGAGCCACGATCTCGCCCTCGTTAACGTTAAAGGAGATATCCTTGATGGCGTGGATGGCACCGTACCAGACGTTGATGTTGTAGACGGAAAGCATCGGCTCTGCCATTTAGTTCTCCCCCTTATCTTGCTTACCCAGATACGCCTCGATAACGGCGTCGTTGTTCTGGATTTCCTCTGCCGTGCCCTTGGCGATGACCTTGCCAAAGTTAAGCACGCAGATGCCCTCGCAGATGTTCATAACGAGCGACATGTCGTGCTCAATAAGCATGATGGCGATACCAAAGGTGTCGCGGATCTTCACGATGTTCGCCATGAGCTCTGCGGTCTCGGACGGATTCATGCCGGCGGCAGGCTCATCGAGCAGCAGCAGCTTGGGGTTGGTGGCAAGCGCGCGGACGATCTCCAGACGACGCTGAGCGCCGTAAGGCAGCGAGCCGGCCTGTTCATTTGCCAGGTGCTCCATATCAAAGATGGACAGCAGCTCCATGGCGCGCTCGTGAGCGGCCTTCTCGTGCTTCCAGTACGTCGGCAGGCGTAGCACGCCCTCAAAACCGGAGTAGCGCTCCTGGTTGTGCAGACCGACCTTGACGTTGTCCTCCACCGTCATGGTGTTGAACAGGCGAATGTTCTGGAAGGTACGGGCAATACCCATGCGGTTGACCTGATAGACCGACTTGCCCGAGGTGTCCTCGCCATCGAGCAGGATGGTGCCGTGCGTGGGCTGGTACACCTTGGTGAGCAGGTTGAAGACCGTGGTCTTACCGGCACCGTTGGGTCCGATCAGACCGGCGATCTCAGTCTTTCCGATGGTTAGGCTAAAGTCGTCGACTGCCTTAAGGCCGCCGAATTCAATGCCCAGGTGGATGCACTCGAGCGCCGGACGCTCGCCCAGGTCGCGGTCGGGAACGATGGCGCCAGAAGGATACGGGACCATCTTGCCCTTGTTGAACTCAAATTTACTGGGCATCGGCTGCCACCTCCTTCTTGGAAGCAAAGCGATCCTTAATGCGTGCGAAGAACGCCTTGAGCTGCGGGTTGTTGGTAAAGATCATGACCAGGATCAGCACGATAGCGTAGATGAGCATGCGGTAGTCCGAGAACTGACGGAGCAGCTCGGGAAGCACCGTGAGCAACGCCGCCGCGATGACGGAGCCGCGCATATTGCCCAGGCCGCCCAGGACCACGAACACCAGAATGAGGATGGACGTATTGAAGTCGAACTTAGTG
>CAJKGV010000186.1:0-3549 GCA_905199455.1 Collinsella aerofaciens
GGTACGTACGGGACCTGAATTCTTGGCCATGAATAGCCCTCCTCTTAACAACCTGCATCGATAATAAACGAACGGCTGTTCGTGGTCAACCGTTCAGGTCAATCATATGCAGGCAGTCTTTCCAAAACCCAACCAAACGCCGACCAAACACCGACCAAATGCTTGACCACAAAGGGGCAAATAAAAACAAGAAAGACAAAAATACACCTATGACCAGCGCAAACGCTAAATTCGTCAGGGGTCCCTATCTCCACAATTAAGGGGCCCTAAGGCCCCTTAAAACACGTCTATTCCATAGAGTTAAGCACAAGGGCAATGCGTCCCAATGCCTCCGCGACCGCATGGGCACGAACACACGAACGGTCGCCCTCATAGTGGCAGCGCACAGAGTCCACGACCGGCACTTCCCCATCAGCCGCGCGATACGCCCAGCCAATATAGAAAGTGCCAGCCGGATCGTCCTCAGTGCCGCCGCCGGGGCCGGCATAACCCGTTGCGCTCACTGCAATATCGCTCTGGTACAGCTCCAGCGAACGCGCCGCCATCTCGCGCGCGGTCTGATGCGACACCGCGGTATAGCGGTCGAGCGTCTCCTGATCAACACCCAAAACGCGATGCTTGATCTCATCGCAGTAGGTCACCGCACCGCCACGCAGCACCGCCGAGGCGCCCGGGATATCGGCAATCGTCGAGGCGATCATACCTGCTGTCAGCGACTCAGCCGTCGAAACCGTCACGCCCCGAGCGCTCGCGCGCTCGACAATATGACGCGCCAGCTCCTCGTTATGTGCGGAAATCTGCTCAAAAGAGTCCGTCATACCCACTAGGACCTAGACCGAAAAGACGATCTTGCGGCAGTTCCAGAAGTACTGGGCGCCCGAGATAACGGTCAGGACAACGGCAACGGCGTACAGGAAACGCGACACCGAGTAGATGCCGAGCGTCAGCGCCAGCGGGCCAAGGTGCAAGCCGGCCATCGCAAAGACGCACAGGTAACCGCAGATGGAGACCATCGTGGTCGCCGTCTTGTACTTGCCGAGCTTATCGGCCGCAACGACAACGCCGGCGGCACTCGCAACCATGCGCAGGGCGCTTACCAGCAGCTCGCGGAACAAGATGATGAACACGGACCAAACCGACACGGCACCAAAGTCCAAGAATAGCAGCAGGGCCGAGAATACGAGCAGCTTGTCGGCGATGGGGTCCAAGAATTTACCGAAGTCGGTAATCTCGTTGCGCGAGCGCGCCAGGTAGCCGTCAACCTTATCGGTGCACGACAGGATGACGTACAGAATGAAGGCAGCAGCGGCGAGCGGGCCGTCGAAGGTGCTCCAATCTGTACCGGCAACACTCGTGTGAGAAAGCGCCGACACGATCATGAACACCGGGATAAAGACGATGCGAACGCACGTCACGATGTTGGCGGGCGTCCAAACACTCGTCAGTTCCTTATTGCTCTCGTTTGCCACGACGCTCTCCTACTCCACAACATGGCCGATAAGCTCATAGCAGAAGCTATCGGTAAACTCGACCGTCAGAATATCGCCCACAGATGCCTCGCTGGCATCCAGATGCACCGCGCCATCGGAATCAGGCGCCTGGAACCAGGCATGTCCGATCAGCTCAGCGCCGTCCTCGGTCTCTTCGATACCGTCGACAATCACCTGGGCGCGCTCGCCCACATGTGCGGCAGTTGCAGCAAAACCGAGCGACTCGGCCAGGTCCATGGCCTCTTGGGCGCGCTCGAGCTTGACCTCTTCGTCGACCTGGCCCTCCATCTTGGCGGCCAGGCTGCCCTCCTCCTGCGAGTAGGCAAAGACGCTCGTGTAGTCGAAGCCGACGGTGTCCATAAAGTCGATAAGGTCGCGGAACTCGTCGTCGGTCTCGGTCGGGAAGCCGACCATGGCCGTGGAACGGATCACGATGCCGGGGATGCGCTCACGCAGATCGCGGAACAGGTCCTCGAGCTCCTGGCGCGAACCAGAACGGCGCATAGCCTTGAGGATGCGCGCGTCGCAGTGCTGCACGGGGATATCGATATAGGGCAGCACCTCGGGCGTATCACGAATGGTCTCAATGAGCTCGTCAGTCATGCCCTCGGGCTGCAGGTAGAGCACACGGACCCAGACGTTCTGCGGACGCACGGCCTCGGCGACGGCGCGCAGCAGCTGCGCCAGATTGCGCGGTGAGCCATCGGTGACGTCTTCGTCGGCAAAGTCGGTGCCCCAAATACCCGTGTCCTGGCCGATCAGCACGATCTCGCGCACACCGCCGGCAACCAGGTCGCGCACCTCGGAGATAATGCTCTCGGCATTGCGCGAATGATAGCGACCGCGAATATAGGGGATCATGCAGAAGCTGCAGAAGCGGTTGCAGCCATCGGAAATCTTGACGTAAGCAACGGCGCCCTCGACAGTGCGCTTGACTTGCGGAATATAGGCAGCGATCACACGCTCGACACCCAGCACGCCATCGATGACCGCCACGATGCCGTCCTCCTCGTCGGCCTTCACAAAGGCAGAGACCTCGGGCAGTTCATCGGGCAGGTCGTCGCCATAGCGCGACGGCACACAGCCGCACATGACGATGGGACAAGAACGAACGCCGTCCTGAACCTCGTTGGCGAGCTCGAGCGTGGTCTCGATGCTCTCGGACGTTGCGGAGGCGAGGAACGAGCATGTATTGACGATGGCGATATCGGCATCCTGTGGGTCGAATGCCTCCTCGTAGCCCGCGGCGGTCAAAAGAGAACGCATGCGGTCGGTGTCAACCTCGTTCTTAGCGCACCCGAGGGTGATGTAGAGCACGGAGCCCAACGGTGTATCCATGTTGGAGAGCAGTCCTTTCGAATGATATTAGCGGTAGTTGGTGAACTGCAGCGGCTGGCCGTAGTCCTGGTCGCGCAGGAATTGGATAACGGTCTGCAACGCGTCCTTCGAAGCAGAGGAAACACGCAGCTTCTCGGCCTCGATGGTCACCTTGACCTTGAGCTTTTGGTCCTTGATGTCCTTATTGATCTTCTTGGCGGTCGCCTGGTCGATACCCTCGACGATATGGCCGAGCACGCGCACGGTGCCGCCCGATGCCGCCTGCGGAGCATCCCACGAGACAGCCTTGAGGTCGATGCCGCGCTTGATGAGCTTGGAGCTCAGCACGTCGATAATCTGCTTGGAGACAAAGTCGGCCGGGGCGCTGATCGTAAAGAGCTTGTCGCCCTTCGAAAGCTCGATCGTGGCGCCGGAATCCTTCAGGTCATAGCGCTGGGAAATCTCGCGCGTGGTTTGCTGGAAGGCGTTGTCGACCTCTTGCATGTTGACCTCGGACACGACGTCGAAGCTGGAATCTTTAGCCATGATGTTTCCTTTCGCGTACGAGCGGCTTAGTAGCTATCGTACGAATAGTCGGTAGAATCGGTGGGCGTCTGGCCGTCAGTTGCGGCATCGGCGCCATCCGTAGACTGGGCATCGGTGCCGTCGGTGGTGTCGGCACCATTTGAACTTTCACCATTCTCGGAATCAGTCGTCTCCTTCTTGGGAACGGTGATCGTCA
>CAJKGV010000187.1:0-3386 GCA_905199455.1 Collinsella aerofaciens
GCCACGATGGGTTGTCCTCGTGCCTCCTGGCTGCATCCGCGCCGCTCATGGCATTTCGCGGTTTGGACTCGACGCAGCAGGAGCCGACAAAACAATCGGTACTATACGCGCATTGGGTGCGTATTTCCAGAAAAACCTCGTCTGCCTGCACAACTCCACAACTCCCCCGCACAAATTGATCCCTTGGGGACGGAGGAAAACGGATCACTCAGAGGGCCAGGCGACCCAAGTGATCCGTTTTCCTCCGTCCCCAAGGGATCAATATGGCAGTTGCGGTGAAATAGTTCCTGGCTGACCGCCCGTCGGGCTTATCTAGGGACTATTTCACCGCAACTCATATATGAGGATACGATTAGCGCTTGCGGGGGACGAGTTTGGTGCGGCGCAGGTGGATCATCTCGGCGGCGATGGAGATGGCGATCTCCTCGGGGTCCTCCGCCTCGATGGCAACGCCGATCGGCAGGTGCAGTCCGTCGATCTGTTCCTGCGTAAAGCCCTCCTGCTCCAAGCGGGCCCGCACAAAGGCTGTCTTGCGGCGCGAGCCCAGGCAACCCAGATAGGCTGGCTTGGCGCGCATGGCCTGAATCACCACATCGATATCGGACTTGTGGCCCGCCGTGGCCACGACCACCAAGTCGCGCGGGCCGATGGGACACAACTCGTCCAGGTTCTTGTAGTCGACCAGACGACGGTCGTAGACACCGGACACCCAATCGGGGGTCAGCGTGCCGGGGCGGTCGTCGCAGGCCACGACGGCAAAGCCCGCCGCCGTTAGTACGCGAGCCGTCGCGGCGCCAACGTGCCCGCAGCCAAAGATGTAGGTCAGGCCCTCGGGGCAGAGCGTCTCGATGTGCGCGGGAGGAATCTCGGAGGCGGCATTGGTGTAGGTGACCTTACTCCCCTCTTCCGTCAGCGAAAGCCCAGGGCAACCCACCATGGTGCGGCGCGACTCCTCGCCATGGTATTCGGCAGCATCGCTTTCGAGCGCGCTTGCGATAAACGGCTCAAAGTCGATGACAAAGTCGCCGATGCGTCGATACGCCAAGACGTCGGCAATCTCCTGGAACAACGGTGCCTTGGTCGCGTCCAGGTGCAGATAGCACAGGCAGATAGCTCCGCCGCAGATCATGCCGGTATCGGAGTTCTCGCCGCCCATGGTGTAGCGGACCAGGCGCGACTGCCCCGCGGCCAGCAGCTCGCGGGCCTCGCCCAGCGCAAAGAGCTCGATCTTGCCGCCGCCGATAGTGCCCGCTTGACCGCCGTCGGCAAAAACGGCCATCCAGGCGCCCACGCCGCGCGGAGACGATCCCGCCGTACCGGCCACGACCACGAGCTCGCACGTCTCGCCAGCACGCAGGGCGACAAGCGCCGCATTCACAACATCGAGCTTTTCCATTGCCGCCTTCTATCCTCTAAAGATATCGGTGAGCATAGCGAGTGCCTCGAGCACGCCGCCGCCGACCGACGTCGCCTTGTCCGAAATGTAGTTGATATAGCTGGCATCGCCGCGCGGATCGACATCGGCGCATTTAAAGCCCTCAGTCACCTGCACGCCGTTCGCCAAAAGCCCGCGAAGGCAGCCATCGATCTGCGTGTACATGGGCGTATCGCCCGCGTAGCCAATCACGTCTCCGACGCTCACGATGTCGCCGATTGCGCGGTCGGACCGAAACACGCCGGCGGCGGGGCTGTGGATAACGCGCTCCTTGCCGTATCCGCCGATCATGCCCGGCACACCCGTGTTGGGCTGGGGTGAGCCCTGGGTAATCACGCGGCCCAAAAAATGCCCGCGCATGGTCTCGACCACGGCGTCGCAATCGACCGGCGCGGTAAAGCCCGGCCCCACGGCGATGACGACAGGCGCCATATCGCGCGTGGTGCCCAAGTTGCGCTTGGCCAAAATCGCATCGACCACGGCAGCGGGTTTCAGTTCGTCGAGCATCTTGGCCTGGGGGTCTACCACGACGGCGACGTCTCCGGCCTCGGTAATTGCAAGCGCCTCTGCCGGCGTCTGCGCCAAGCGAGCGCGAATGCCCTCGACCTGGACCTCGCCCAGGCGAATGGCCTCGCAAAAACTGATTGTGCGACGGATGCACGTGGGAACCGCGATATCGGCCATGACAACCGACACGCCGGCGCGCACCAAACGGGCAGCGACACCCGTGGCGATATCGCCGGCGCCGCGAACATAAACGAGCATTCCCGGGGCACCTCCCTGTGCTACGGTTTGAGCAGAGCAAAAGCGGTTCGACCGCTACTCTGATGATTATTTATTATCACAGTATTATACGGCGGTGAACAGATGGAAACGGTTAGCGGCAATCTTGCCTCGGCGCTCAGGATCGAGCCGGGCATTACCGCGATTATCGGCAGCGGTGGCAAGTCGACCTTGCTAAAGATGCTCGGCCTTGAGCTTACGCGCGCTGGCGGCAGGGTGCTCCTCTGCACCACCACACGCATGTTCCCCGTCGCCGGCGTGCCATGGGACGGGTCGAGCCGTCGCCTGGACGCCGCGCCCTGGAAGCCGGGGACCCTGCATGTTCCCGGCTGCACCTGCGAGGCATGCGCTGGCATGAGCCGCGGAAGTATCTGCCAGGCGGGTGTTTTGGACCCGGAGACAGGCAAGCTCTCCGCCCCCGCCGAGCCACTCGGCGAGCTGGCACAGCGCTTTGACTATGTGTTGGCCGAGGCAGACGGTAGCAAGCGACTCCCGCTCAAGGCGCATGCCGCCTGGGAGCCGGTAATTCCCGCCGCCACGGCAAACGTTGTCTGGGTCGTCGGCGCCTCGGGACTGGGCAAACCCGTCGCCGAGGTTGTCCACCGCCCCGAGCTCTTTTGCGAGCGTTGCGGCTGCGAGCTCACCGACACTGCCACCCCAGAGCGCGTCGCCCAGGTGCTCAATGCCGAGCTGCGGATGCTGAACCTCAACAATGCCCGCATCATGCTCAACCAAGTCGACACGCTCAGCGACCCCACGATGGCAGATCGCTTCGAGGCAGCCCTCAACCGCCCCCTCATCGCCACCAGCCTCAAGTAGCCGGCCCCATCTCGTCAGTTGCGGTGAAATACGGACTGTTTGGCCGTATGACGGCCGCAAACAGTCCGTATTTCACCGCAACTGCGGAGGGGACACGGCATCTTTGCTGCTAGCGGGGCACGTAGCGGCCGGGTTGGGCTCCGGTGGGCTCGCCATCGCGCGCCACCAGCACGCCGTTCACAAACACGGCCTTGGCGCGACCATGCGCCTCAAAGCCCTCGAGCGGCGTGTAGTCCACGGCCTGATGCTGTGTCCCGGCGCTGATCGTCCAACGTGCGCACGGATCCCACACGCACACGTCGGCATCGGAGCCCTCGGCAAGACAGCCCTTGCGCGGATACATGCCAAA
>CAJKGV010000188.1:0-3372 GCA_905199455.1 Collinsella aerofaciens
CCATGGCCCCAGCACCTCCTATCCCATACGTCTACAGAAACAAGAGCCCCGCTCGGGTGAACGGGGCTCGGATACATACGTTTGCGCAGCGATTACAGCGCCATCGTGCGGGCGCGGTCGATACGCGCCAGGCAGTCGTCGCGGCCGACGAGCGCCATGGTCTCGCCCAGCGGAGGGCTCACCATGTTGCCGCAGACGGCGACGCGCACGGCCTGGAACACCACACGCTTCTTGAGGTCCATCTGCTCGGGCAGCGGCTCAAGCGCAGCGTCGATGGCCTCGGCGGTCCACTCGGTAACACCCTCGAGCGCGGCCTTGGCGGCGTCCAGAATGGCACCCATGCCCTCCTTGGCCAGACCCTTGTTGACAGACTTCTCGTCATACTCGAGCGTCTCGGCCGTAGCGAAGATGGGAGCGGCGACGGTCACGGCGTCGGCCGGCATCTTGGTGCGCGGCTTGACAATGGCGGCAAGCGCGTCGATCCAATCCTCGCCGTACTCGACATTACCCTCGATCAGACCCGCTTCGTGCAGCTCGGGGACCATGATCTCGTCGGCAAACTGAGCATCGGACATCCCGTTGATGTACTCGGCATTGACCCAGTCGAGCTTCTTGGGGTCGAAGGTCGCCGGGTTTTTGGAGATGCGGTCGAGCGAGAACTTGCTGGCCAGGACATCGCGCGGGATGATCGTGGTCTCGCCGTCGAGCGACCAGCCGAGCAGCGCCAGGTAGTTGACGAAGGCGTCGGACAGGTAGCCGGCGTCGCGGTACTCCTCCACCGAGGTGGCGCCGTGGCGCTTGGAGAGCTTCTTGCCGTCGGCGCCCAGGATCATGGAGATGTGAGCGAACGTGGGCACGGGAGCGCCGAGGGCCTCGTAGACCATGACCTGACGCGGGGTGTTGGACAGGTGGTCGTCGCCGCGGATGACATGGGTGATCTTCATCATGGCGTCGTCGACGACGGTCGCGAAGTTGTACGTGGGCGTGCCATCGGAGCGGAAGATGACAAAGTCGTCGAGCTCCTTGGCGTCGAAGGTCACCTCGCCGTGGACGGCATCGTGGATGACGACGTCGCCGCGGTCCTCGGGAACCTTGATACGCAGGACATAGGACTCGCCGGCCTCGATGCGACGGCGGGCCTCCTCGGGATCAAGATCGCGGCAACGGCGCTGATAGCCTTGGAAGGGGTCCTTACGCTCCTGCGCGGCCTTGCGGTCGGCGTCGAGCTGCTCCTTGGTGCAGAAGCAGGGATAGGCCTTGCCCTCGTCCCAAAGCTTCTGGGCGGCCTGCTTGTACAGGTCCAGGCGCTCGGTCTGGGCGTAGGGACCAAAATCGCCGCCCACCTCGGGACCCTCGTCCCAGTCCAGGCCCAGCCAACGCATGGCGCGCAGGATGATCTGCGTGTTCTCGTCGGTGGAGCGGGTGGGGTCGGTGTCGTCGATGCGCAGGATGAACGTGCCGCCGTTTGCGCGGGCGAAAGCCCAGTTATAGATAGCGGTGCGGGCGCCGCCGATGTGCAGCTTGCCCGTCGGTGAGGGTGCAAAGCGGACGCGAACGTCTGATGCCATGGAAATCTCCTCGATTGCAGGATGGATGTCTAACCGCATCAGTATAAAGCATCAAAGCAACCTCCGCACAAAGGGCACCGACCTACTCATTGGGGACAGACTTAAATGACCATTCTTTGAGCAACCTGTCGGCACTTAGGCAAGGCTGATCATTTAAGTCTGTCCCCAATGAACAGGTGCGGAAAGGGTGTGAATGTTTGATTTACGCGCTATGATGTGCCCTTGCATAGAGAGCCCGGCGGAATGGTAACGGTCGCCGGGACACGTTATTGAAAGGACAATCATGTCAGAAGAACTTCGTTCCATCCCACCCCAACACGGGTCCTTTGTTTTTACGTCGGAGTCGGTGACCGAAGGTCATCCCGATAAGATCGCTGACCAGATCAGCGACGCCGTCCTCGACGCAATTCTCGCCAAAGAAATAGAGCTGCAGGAGCAGGGCTACATCGCCCCCAACGGCGTGCCGGCCAACGTGGAGAACGTCCGCTGCGCCTGCGAGACCCTCGTGACCACCGGCACCGTCATCGTCGCCGGCGAGATCCGCACCCAGGCCTACGTCGACGTACAGGAAATCGCCCGCGGCGTTATCCGCCGCATTGGCTATAACCGTGCCAAGTTCGGTTTTGACTGCGACACCTGCGGCGTTATGAGCCTCATCCACGAGCAGTCGCCCGATATCGCCCAGGGCGTCGACGAGTCCTTCGAGACCCAGACCGGCGCTACCACCGACCCGATCGACCTGATCGGTGCCGGCGACCAGGGCATGATGTTCGGTTATGCCTCCAACGAGACCAAGACCCTCATGCCCATGCCACACTACCTGGCAAGCCGCCTGGCCGAGCGCCTGGCAGCCGTGCGCCACGACGGTACCCTCGCCTATCTGCGTCCCGACGGCAAGACCCAGGTCACCGTGCGCTATGAGGAAGGCAAGCCCGTCGAGGTCACAACCATCGTCATCTCCACGCAGCACGCCGCCGAGATCGAGGACATGGGCAAGATCAAGGCCGACCTCATCGAGCACGTCATCACCCCGGTCATGGCCGCCGAGAACATGCCGTGGGACAACGCGGACATCTACGTGAACCCCACCGGTCGCTTTGTCGTGGGCGGCCCCATGGGCGACACGGGCCTCACCGGCCGCAAGATCATCGTCGACACCTACGGCGGCTACGGCCGTCACGGCGGCGGTGCCTTTAGCGGCAAGGACTGCACCAAGGTCGACCGCTCCGCCGCGTATGCCGCGCGCTGGGTCGCCAAGAACGTGGTCGCCGCCGGTCTGGCCGACCGCTGCGAAGTCGAGCTTGCCTACGCCATCGGCGTTTCCAAGCCCCTCTCAATCATGGTCGACACCTTCGGTACCGCTAAGGTCGCCGAGGACAAGATCGTTGAGGCCGTAGAGAAGACCTTCGACCTGCGCCCGGGCGCAATCATCCGCGACCTAGACCTGCGTCGCCCCATCTACGAAAAGACGGCAGCCTACGGTCACTTCGGCCGCGAAGACGCCGACTTCACCTGGGAAAAAACCGACCGAGTCAAAGAACTCAAAGCAGCCTGCGGCCTGTAATTAAGAACCGCTAAGGTCACAACAACATATGCACTTTCAAAAGAAGTACCGGTCCCAACCGGTACTTCTTTTTTAACCGGTGGTGAAGATGAGCCACTGCGGGACATGGAATAGGTCACCAGCCAATGAATTTTGGAGCACACGCGCCTCTACCATGTATCCTTAGTCCCGAGGGCGGGGCATAAGGTCGATCGCGAGTTCCGCACGAGCCGGAGAGCACTTAATGTGCTCTCCGTGCGA
>CAJKGV010000189.1:0-3345 GCA_905199455.1 Collinsella aerofaciens
TGGAAGCCGCCTACGGCCTTGCCATTACGCTGACTATGATGTGCACCACGCTGCTACTCTTCTTCTACCTGCACGAGGAGCGCAAGCTCAAGGTTGCTCCGTGGATCTTCGCGGCCTTCTTCCTTTTGCTCGAAGGCTTCTTCTTCGTGAGCTCGCTCACCAAGTTCTTCCACGGCGGCTACTTCACCATCCTCATGGCTGCACTCATCATGGGCGTTATGGTGTGCTGGTACAACGGCACGGCGGTCGAGCAGCGCCAGTTTACGCTGCTGCCGCTGCGCAGCTACCTGCCGCAGCTCAAGCGCCTGCGCGACGACGACCGTTACGAGCGCATGAGCGACAACGTCGTGTACCTGACCAAGGACACCCATACCGACTACATCGACCGCGATATCGTTTACTCGATTTTGGACAAGCATCCCAAGCGTGCCCACGCCTGGTGGTTTGTGAACGTCGAGACCATGGACGAACCGCACACCTTTGCCTATTCGGTCGAGACGTTCGGCACCGACTACGTGTTCCGCGTGCATCTGTACCTGGGCTACAAGATCAACCAGCGCGTCAATGCCTACCTGCGTCAGGTTGTTCAGGACCTGGCTGCCACCGGCGAGCTGCCGCCGCAGACGCATGACTACTCGGTCTACAAGGATCCGGGTAACATCGGCACGTTCAAGTTCGTCCTGATCCGTAAGCTCCTGGCGCCCGAGAGTGACGTGGAGCCGAGCGAGCGCACGGCCATCACGCTTAAGTACATCATCCGCCGCGCCGCCGGTACGCCGGCGCGCTGGTATGGCCTGGAGAACTCCAACGTGAGCTTTGAGTATGTGCCGCTGTTCACCAAGTTCAAGGCTGTGAACAAGATGCAGCGCCTGGCCCCCAACGAGCGCCCGTAGACGTCGGCGGCTACACAGAGTTGGATTTTGATGGATAAGCATGAGGCTGGGGAGGCAAACATGGATACAAAGGCGCTCGATGGCCGCGAGGCGGTGGTCGAAATGGTGCGTGAGGCGCGCGTCGACGCCGCCGAAGATCGGTTCTTTACGAATCGTGCCAACATGGACATGGCCGATCGCGTGATTTCGATCGTGGCACTGGTATTTGGAGCGGTGTGCATGTGCGCACTGCTCGCGCACGTGCTGTTTGTCTAGCGGCTGCCGGTCGTAGAAGGCTTTACACTTAGAACCACCACAAGGGAAACCACCACAAAGGTGCTTGTCCCTTTGTGGTGGTTTTGTTTTTGAGAGAGGGGCGGGGCGCTGATGGACGTCCGTGCGGACGGCGATATTGCCGATAGCTTTTGGTGGCGGCGCACAACGCTGACGCGCCGCACTCCTCTGTATGACGCCTGCGTATCGGTGGGACTGCTGGTCGCGGCGACGATTGTGGGCGCGCTGCTCGACCATCCGGGTCTCGCGCCGAGCATCATGATCGTCTATGTGTTCGCCGTTCAGCTGTGCGCATTCTTTACCTGGAGTCGCCTGTATTGCTTGCTGAGCTCGGCTGCCGCCGTGGCGCTCTACAACTTCTTGTTTGTCGACCCGCGCTACTCGCTGTCGCTTATCGACCGCGTCTATCCCGGCATGTTCTTTATCATGTTCGTGGTCTCGCTTGTGTCGAGCTCGATTGCGTTGGCCCTGCGCCGCGCCTTGGCACAGGCTGCCGCCAGCGACCGCCGCACGCATATGGTGCTCGAGACCAACCGCATGTTGCAGCGCTGCGCCGATCAGCAGCAGATCGTCCACGCCATGGCCACGCAGCTGGCGCGTCTTTCGGGCCGTCCGGTCGTGTGGTACGGCGCCGACGCCGAGGGCGATGACCTGCTGCCGCGTGCGACATACACGGCCGTGGGCGATGCCGCGCCGGTGCACGAGCTGGCGCCGCAGATGCCACCGCGGCTCTCGGCGTCCGCCTATGTGGGAACACCGCTCGACGCCACGTTTGGCGGCTCGGCGTTTTATGGCATCTACCTGACGGTTCGCACGGGCGACGGCTTCGTGTGCTCGGGCGACCCCGCCTCGGTGGTGGGCGTGCTGGCTATCGTTGCCGAGTCCGACGTGCTGACGCACGAGGAACGGACACTTGCCGATGCCATCGTGAGCGAAGGCGAGCTGGCACTCGATCGCGCCCGCGCCATGGAGGCCCGCGAGGAGGCGGCGGTACTCGCCAAAAACGAACAGCTGCGCGCCAACTTGCTGCGCTCAATCTCGCACGACCTGCGTACGCCGCTCACCAGTATTTCGGGCAATGCCGACGTGCTGCTCGACCAGGGCTCGACCGGCACCGCGGTGCTCGATGCCCAGACGCGCCGCGGCCTGCTTCTATCCATTCGCTCGGATGCGCTGTGGCTCAACGCCACCGTCGAGAACCTGCTCGCCATCACAAAGCTCGAGGGCGGCGGCATGCATCTGTCGACTACGCTCGAGCTCATGGACGATATCGTCGAGGAGGCGCTGCGCCACGTAAGTCCGGCCGTGCGCGAGCACGACCTTAAGGTGGTGGCGTGCGATGAGCCGGCGCTCGTTAACGTCGACGCGCGTCTGATGGTACAGCTCGTGGTGAACCTGGTGAACAATGCCATCACCTATACGCCCGCAGGCTCGCATATCGTGATTTCAATTGGCGTCGACGATGGGCACGTGGCGTGCTCGGTGGCCGATGATGGCCCGGGCATCGCGCCCGAGGATCGCGAGCGGATCTTTGAGTCGTTCTACACCGCCAACCACGGTTTGGCCGACGGCCACCGCAGCGTGGGCCTGGGACTTTCGCTCTGCCGCTCCATTGCGTTAGCGCATGGCGGTAGCATAGAGGTTGCCGCGGCGGACCCGCACGGCTCGGTCTTTACGATTGAGCTTCCCGTCGCCGACGTTTCGTTTGATAAGGAGTAGCGCCGTGCCGAACTCTGCCGTAAAACCGCTCATCTTGGTCGTTGAGGACGACCCCGCCGTCCGCAACCTTATCGTTGCTGCGCTCGAGGCGCACGGCTTGCGTCATATGGCCGTGGAGACCGCCCATGCTGCCATCGCCGCCGCCTCATCGCAGGCGCCGAGCATTGTGCTGCTCGATCTGGGCCTACCCGATATGGATGGCGTCAAGGTGGTGGAGTCGGTGCGCACATGGTCGGGCATGCCGATTATTGTGGTCTCGGCGCGCAGCGAGGATGCGGACAAGATTCGCGCGCTCGATGCCGGCGCCGACGACTACCTGACCAAGCCGTTTTCGGTCGAGGAGCTGCTCGCGCGCATTCGCACGACGCTCAGGCGTCTTTCGTATGCGCAAACGGGCGGCGTTGCCTCCGAGGGCTCGTTCGATACCGGCGAGTTGCATATCGATTTTGATGCCGGCATC
>CAJKGV010000190.1:0-3331 GCA_905199455.1 Collinsella aerofaciens
ACGACCTTGCAGCCGGTGTCGAGGTTCTGCCCGGCGCCGGCAAAGGTGATGCCGGTAAAGCTCGAGCGGGCGCGGCGGCCGTTGAGCACGCTCATGGGGTAGAGGTAGCCCACGTGGCTACCGAAGGAGCCGCTGATCCACTCGATGTCGCCGTCCTCGTCCACGCGCGCACGCTTGGTGTTGAGGTTGTACATGTTCTTGGACCAGTTCTCGATGGTCGAGTAGCGCAGGTGTGCGCGCTTGCCCACAAAGAGCTCCACGGCACCGGCGTGGAGGTTTGCCACGTTGTACTTGGGCGCGGAACAGCCCTCGATAAAGTGCAGGTCGGCGTCGTCCTCGACGATAATGAGCGTGTGCTCAAACTGGCCGGCGCCCTTGGCGTTGAGGCGGAAGTAGCTCTGCAGCGGGAAGTCGAGCTTGGTGCCCTTGGGCACGTAGACAAACGAGCCGCCCGACCACACGGCGCCGTGCAGGGCCGCAAACTTGTGGTCGGTGGGCGGGATGAGCGTCATGAACTTCTCGTGGATGAGCGGCTCCCACTGCGGGTCGTGCAGGGCCTCCTCGATGCCGGAGTAGACGATGCCCATCTTAGACGCCGTGTCCTGCATGTTGTGGTAGACCAGCTCGGAGTCGTACTGCGCGCCGACACCCGCTAGGTAGCTGCGCTCGGCCTCGGGGATGCCCAGGCGCTCAAATGTGTTCTTGATGTCGTCGGGCACCGACTCCCAGTCGTGCTTTTGGTCGGTGTTGGGCTTGACGTAGGTGACGATGTTGTCCATGTCCAGGCCCTCGATGGAGGGGCCCCATGTCGGATTAGGGAAGCGGTTGAAGATCTCGAGGGATTTTAAGCGCAGGTCGAGCATCCACTGCGGCTCGTCCTTCTTGGCGCTGATCTCGCGCACGATGTCGGGCGTGATGCCGGCGTCGAGGCGCTCGAATCCCTCCTCGCCATAGGTGAAGTCGTAGAGGCTGCGGTCGATGTCCGCGACCTCGGTGCGGTTCTTGGTCATTGCGTCGCCCCTTTACGCTTGCTGCTCGGCAGCGGCGGACTCGGCCTGGGCGCGCTGCTCGGCGGCCTCGCGCTCGAAGGTCTCAAAGCCGTTCTTGTCGATCCAGGGGATGAGCGAGGCGTCGTCCTCGCGCACGATGTGACCCTTGACCATAACGTGGACGCGGTCGACATCTAAGTGCTCCAGGATGCGCGTGTTGTGCGTGATAATGAGCATGGAGCCGTCGCAGCTCTTGCGGTAGGCGTCCATGCCGTGGCTGACGGTGGAAAGCGCGTCGACGTCCAGGCCCGAGTCGGTCTCGTCGAGGATGGCGAGCTTGGGCTGCAGCAACAGGAGCTGGAGCATCTCGACCTTCTTCTTCTCGCCGCCCGAGAAGCCCACGCCCAGCTCGCGGTTGAGGTAGGCGGTATCCATGTTGAGCTCGGCCGCGAGCTCCTTGACGCGACGGCGGAACTCCTTGCCCTTCATCTCCAGGCCGGGGCGGCCGGCGATGCTGGCGCGCAAAAAGCTCGACAGCGGCACGCCCGGAATCTCGACCGGGGCCTGGAAGCTCAGGAACAGGCCGGCGCGCGAGCGCTTGTCGGTGGTGAGCTCGGTGATGTCCTGGCCGTCAAAGACGATGCGGCCGTCGTTGACCGTGTAAACGGGGTCGCCCATGACCAGGTGGCCGAGGGTGGACTTGCCGGCGCCGTTGGGTCCCATCAGAACGTGGGTCTCGCCGGCGGCGACGTTGAGGTTGACGTTGTGGAGGATGGTCTTCTCGTCCACGGAGGCGGTCAGACCTTCGATGGAAAGCAGCGGATTTGCGCTCATGCTGTCCCTCTCTGTATATGGTGTACTCATAGGTGTACTAAACCCTAGGAATCTTCTCGGAATAAAGTTACTATGGGTTCGGCGTTAGTCAAGGGAAAACCCGACTAATCCACTCGACTTTTTAGGTGTGGGACATAATAATCAGGCTTGTTTGCCCCGCGTGCATAAGATTTGGGACAAACAAGCCTGGTATTTTGTCTCGGCAACGATGAGAGGGTAGGTATGCTCATTTCTTCTAAGGGCCGCTATGCCCTCCGTCTGATGATCTATATCGCAGCGCTTGGTGACGCCGAGGGCAAGATTGCCCTGCGCGAGGTTGCCGACCGCGAGCATATCTCGCAGAAGTATCTGGAACAGCTGGTTCGTCCGCTTATGAAGACTGGCCTGCTTAAGAGTGTGCGTGGCAAAGGCGGTGGCTACATGATGGCCAAGGACCCCGCCGAGGTGCGTGCTGGCGACATCCTGCGCGCCGTCGAGGGCAGCACGGCTCCGGTGGCGTGCGATGGCATCGACAACAGCTGCGCCCGCAGCGATCTTTGCTCGACCGTCAAATTCTGGCGCGGTCTGGACGACGTGATCGAAAAGTACGTCGACGGCGTGACGTTGGCCGACCTTGCTGCCGTCCCCGAGATCAACTTCGACATTAAGCTGTAGGGCTGCAAATGACATCTCTCGACAAGGTGTATAAGCAAATTGAAGTTTTTGCTCGGGAATGTGACGCCGAGAAGGTTGTGCTGTTTGGTTCCCGCGCTCGAGGTGACAACTTGCCTAAGAGCGATATTGACATCGCCGTAGCAGGTTGCCGGGATTTCGGCCGGTTGTCATATTTGATCGAGGAGCGCCTTGATACTCTTTTAGATGTAGATGTCGTCAATCTCGACGAGTCCTTATCGCGTCAATTGCTCGATGAAATTGCCAGGGATGGTGTGATTCTGTATGAAAAAATATGAGAACTTTGTCAGCGCCTTGGCGAATCTTGAGGATGCGCCCAATCAGGATCTCAACAATGATTTTGTTCAGAGTGGTTTGATTAATAAGTTCAATCTTCAATTTGAACTGAGCTGGAAGCTCCTTAAGCGTCTGCTCGAGTATGAGGGCGCCACGCTTGCCGCGTCGGGGTCTCCTCGTGCCATCTTGAAGGAGTCCTACCGATTCTACGACTTTATTGATGAGGCGGCCTGGCTAGATATGCTCAAAGACCGCAATACGAACGTCCATATCTATGACAACAAGCTCGCTCAAGATTTGATTCAGCGCATCTTGAACGTATATATTCCCGCTTTTTGTCAGTTGAGGGACGGGCTGATGGAGCGATACGGCGAGCTTCTGATGGCGCCCGACGACCAGTTTGTTTAATTCCTTAAGATTTCGCGGAGGGTTGTTGCCGTTTACCGAGGGGTTGTTGTGCAACAACGGGCGAGCTGCAATACTGATTTTTATCTTTGCAAACTGCACTTTAACTACACCAATGCAGGGAGGATCTTATGCAGCCCAAGCATTCTGCGATT
>CAJKGV010000191.1:0-3323 GCA_905199455.1 Collinsella aerofaciens
GCCTGCTTGGAGCCCAGCAGCATCACGGCAAACCAGCGGGCATCCTCATCGTCGTCAAAGTCCGCCACAAGCACGTCGGTGGACTCGGCTTTCTCAGCCTTGGTGAGTTCGGAAGAGATAAACTCCGCAATCTGCTGTGACAGGTCCACGAACTCGCGCTCGCCAAAGAAATAGCCCTTGAGCTCGCCGCCAAACGCAGAGTTCTCGGCAAACGTGGCGCGTTTATTGTCGGCCGAAGTACGTGCGCGGCGCAGATGCGTGGTCACGAAGTTGCGCACGGTACGGCTCTCGATATCGAGCTCGCGCTGGCTCATGACGTTGACGGCAGAATCAAAGTCCAGGATATGCAGAATCGCGTGATTGATTTTCATATACGGCATTCCGTTCTAGATCGATTTCGGCACGAACCAGTATAGCGGTCGAGCCCGCCCCAGGCGCATCGAAGATTGATGCATCGGGGACAGGTTGCTTTGCGCCAATGGTTAGCGCAGGAGCTCGGACTGCCAGGTCTCGAGCTGTTCTGCCAAACTCTTGCCGGCAGCGGGCACGTCGATCTGGGGTCGTTTGGGCAACAGTGCGCATTTAAGGATCGCCACGATGGTCTGCGAGATAAAGCGTCGTGTATCATTGTCAAAGCCTTGCGCAGCCTGGAGCATCACGGGCAGACTCTCACGCAGATTTCCTGCGATATCCGCAAACCGTTCGGCGTCCGTAGCCTCAAACACGGAGAACAACGCATCTACAAAACGCTCGCGCTCGCTAGGTGACACTGCAAGCAGCATCTCGCGAATGGAGCCATCAACGTATCGAGCACCGGCGGACAGGCGCTCACAGTATACGAAGTCGCAACCATCAACCACCCAGCTAAAGGGATTGTGCTGCAGCAGGCTGAACTCGGTGCTCTCAACGATGGCATAGTCCTCTTGTGTCTCGAACATCATGCCGAAGATCGACGACCGAGGTAGCGTCTTGTCGATTCGACCGGAAAGATCGGCAAAGGCGTTGCCGCTCAGAAACTCCTCGACGAACCCTGGACCATCATGGGAATACGCCCGTTCGATTCGTTCACGGGCGACATCGGAGCACATCGCCGCACCGTACACCGCAAGGTTTCCACCCTTGGAATGACCTCCGCACAAAAGCGGCCCGTCGATCGCATCCGCCGCCTCGTCCACATAACGCGCCGCGGATTCCTGGGCCGGCACAGGACACCGGAACGCCATGTTAAAGTCCTCTTTCCAGCCCACAATCGTGCTGTCGGTCCCCCGGAAGGAAAGATAGCTAAACCCCGCCGGAAACCGGAACGCCATGGCTGCAAACTGCTCCGTCGCCACCACATCGCTCACGGCACGATAGCCGCAAACGTGCACGCCGCGGTATCTGGGATTTGCTGCCACGGCCTCCAACAAGGCCCTGCTCCCCTCTGGATCCCACAAGTCGTCAATCATGTCCCGATAGCACTCAGCACGCAGCAGCTCGCGTACGTCTAGGCCCTGCCAGTTCGTCAGCTCCGCCATATCACCCGGCAAACGCAAATAGGACAACCACGCAAAGACCAGGCTGTCCACCGCGCAGAACGGCCGCTCCTCAAACGGATCAAACGCCGTCTGAGCATAGGTCAAAAAATTAGGCGAATCCGACATGGCCCTCCCATCAACTATGGTGTATTGGGATGGTGCATTGGGGTCAGGTTACTTTGCACCAAAAGGCGCCCGGGCCGTGTGGACCCGGACGCCTTCATTGTAGCTTTTCGCTCTAGCGAGCTTGATTTAGCAGGAGAAATCGACGCTGTCGATGATGTCCTTGAGGGCCTTGGCGGAGACGGTGAGCTCATGCTGCTCGTCATCGTTCAGCGGCACGGGGACGCGACAGACGACGCCGTCGCGGCCAACGACCGTCGGCATGGAGATGGCAAGATCGGACAGGCCATACTCGCCCACCATGAGCGAAGAGACAGGCAGAACGGTCTGCTCATCGCGCATAACGGCGGTGCAGATGCGCTTGACGGCCATGGCGACGCCATAGTAGGTGGCGTGCTTCTTCTCGATGATGGTGTAGGCGGAGTTCTTGACGTCCTCAGCGATGCGCTTCTCGGCAGCCTCATGCTCCAGGTGGCCGTGAAGCTCACAGAAGGTGTTCAGCGGAACGCCAGCAACCTGAGCGCTGGACCAAGCGACAAACTCGGAGTCGCCGTGCTCGCCCATGACATAGGCCTGGACATCGCGCGGGTCAACCTCGACGTGGGCACCAAGCATCTGCTGCAGACGGCCAGTGTCGAGCACGGTGCCGGAACCGATGACGTGGCCCTCGGGCAGGCCGGACATCTTGATGGCAGCGTAGGTCAGAACATCGACCGGGTTGGAGACGATTAGCAGAATGCCGTCGAAGCCGGACTTCTTAATCTCGGGGATAATGGACTTAAAGATGTTTACGTTCTTGTTGACCAGGTCCAGGCGGGTCTCACCGGGCTTCTGGGCAGCGCCAGCGGTGACGACGATCATGGCGGCGTCGGCGACATCGGAATAATCGCCGGCGTAGATCTTCATCGGCTCGGCAAACGTCATGCCGTGCGCGATATCCAGAGCCTCACCCTCGGCGCGGTTCTTGTCCACGTCGATGAGGACCATCTCGGAGAACAGACCGCTCTGCATCAGCGCGAACGCCGAAGACGAACCGACGAAACCGCAGCCGACAATAGCGACCTTCTTCTCGTTAACCATTAGAAACTCCCATCTCTCTCCACAAACAAGCCGCCCGGGAACGACCCGAGCGGCTTGCCGTAATCCCAATACATCCAATCGGGACTTTGATTATGCCCCTATTCGCAGCCAAAAATCGACCGTTTACCGAAATTGTTTGCAGAATTCGTAAAATAACTGCACGAAATCGGTTTCGAGCTATTGACGAGTCGAAATAGGTTTCTAATACAGGCCCGCCTCGCGAATGGCCTCGACAGCCAAAGCGATCTGATCGGGCGGCAGGACCAGCGCCATGCGCACGTGCCCCTCGCCCGAAGGGCCAAAGCTCGCGCCCGGCGTCACCACAACGCCGGCCTTCTCCATGAGCTCCTCGCAAAACGCCATGGAATCGGTGCGACCACCGGGAAGCTTGGCCCACACAAACATAGAGCCATGCGCGTTGGGACGCTCCCAGCCCAGGCCCTCAAGACCGTCGCACAGGGCATCGCGGCGTTCCTGGTACTTCAGACGCTGCGCCTCGACCTCATCGCGCGGACCGTTCAGGCACGCGATGGCGGCCTTCTGAATCGGGAAGAACATACCAAAGTCGATCTGGCCGCGCAGCTTGGCAAAGGCAGAGACCAC
>CAJKGV010000192.1:0-3304 GCA_905199455.1 Collinsella aerofaciens
TACACTCCAACCTCGTAGGCTCGGTGCCAGGCAAGTCGCAGACCAACAACTCAGCGAGACCGAAGAGTGGCATCGCACACATCCGGGAGAGCTCAGCCCGCGATATAACAGGGTGGAAACCACAACCATTAACGGCGAAGAGGTCTATCTGTTTGATTGGAAAGAAACTCTCGACGAAAACCCCGTGGGCCTTATCAAGGAGTCGCGCTTTACCGATATTCCTCCTCATATCAATCGGGATATGGAGCTTAACTACGTGTACGACGGCGTCTGCACGTTTATCGTCAACGGACGGCGACTACTCCTTAAAAAGGGCGACGTGCTCATTTGCAACACCGGCGTAGTCAGAAGCGTTCCATACGTTAAGGGCGAGCATGATATCGTCATTTCGATCGTCTTCAAAAAAGAAATGTTCGATTCGTTGTTCCTGAGCCAGCTACCCGGCGCGTCACCATTAACGAATCTTCTATTTGATTTTGTGTCCAAAAACCGCGAGGCCCGAAAATATCTCATTCTTCCAGAGGAATACGCCCGACATGCGCGACGCCTCATCGAGATGCTCTTTATCGAATATCACTTTAAAGATGCCTATTCCAATGAACTCATGAGGCACCTCGCCGTCAGCCTATTCCTTGTTCTCATTCGAGGACTGTACCGACGCTCCGCAACTGATAACCAGGCGATCATGTCGGACGAACGCATCGTGTCGATTCTGAATCATATTGAGCGAAGCTACGGCGACTGCACACTCGAAAGCATTGCGAGCGATACGGGTTATAGCACCAGCTATCTCAGCAGCTTGATCAAGCAAAAAACCGGCAAAACGTTTTCGCAAATCAAGCTCAACCAGCAGCTCACAGAGGCGGCATATCTTCTCAATAACACCGAGCGCAGCGTGCAGTATGTAGCCCGAAAAGTCGGCATCTCCAACATGTCATTCTTTTACTCAAAATTTAAAGAAGCATTCGGCGAAACGCCAGGTGCGTTCAGGACGCATCGGTCTAATTAAAGGCGTTATTACTCAGACCGATCAGCTTCGCGCGACACGGGAATGCGCAATCGAAGCAGCGAGCGCATCGCCTCTACCAGTACAAAGCCGACGATGGCAACCGTGACCGCCACGTCGAGCGGCGTGTTCACAAACCACAGCAGGCCCATGAGGTACGACCCGGCGTTAAAGGCAAAGTGCAGCAGGATCGTGTAGCGGAGCTTTCCAGTGGTCACGAGTACCCAGCCAAAGACCAGACCGGCGGCGCCGGCGTAGCAGCCCTGCACCCAGTTCATATGCATAAAGCCAAAGACCGCCGCCTGCAGCACAATCGCCGCGGCGACGCCCCAGGTACTCGGGGCCGCCCAGGGCACCATGGCGACGTCTTGCGCCCGTGCGCGACGCCGGCGTTTCCAGAGCGGACGGCACTGCGGGTTAAATGCTCGGAGCGAAAACTCAAAGATGATACCGCGCACCAGCAGTTCCTCGCAAAACGGAGCGCCGAGCACCGTGGTCAGGACGGCCAGATAGCTCGTGTCGCCCATGCCCGTCTCCTCGACAAGTTCGCTGTAATCGGCCGCCGCCTCGGGTAACAGCGACAGCACAGCGTCGGTCACGTAGCCAACGACCACCTGCAGGGCAAGGCCGATCACGATAACGCAGGCGATGCGTTTCCACGCCCCACGCGCTCCCCCGCCAAGCGGGCGCTCGCCCTGCCAGCGCGCCATAAACGAGCGCGGCCACAAATAACGCCACCACAGCAGCGCCATCAAAAACGACGCCGTCTGAGCGGCAGCCTGGAACCATTGGATATCGAGATTGTCGATCGGATAGCCCGTCAGCACCGACACGGCATCGAGAACTGAAAACAGAACCATGCTCAGGGCAATATCGGCAGCAACAACACCAAAACAGGCAAGCGCCCAAATCATCGCATTGAGCATGCCAACCTCCTCAAAACCCGGCACTTAGGGACGTTCCTTAACTGCCGGCAGAGACGATATGAGCAGGACATAAAAACATTGAGAGCCCCTGCTGCATGAAAGACCGCGGATTAGGCCGACAATGGTGAGTGTCTAATCCAACCGTGGCGGCCACGCCGCATTCATGGAAGGGGCTCCCATGCTCGATACTACCACCTTCGTCGGCCTCGACGTCCACGCCCGCTCGATAAAGGCCGTCTCCCTCGACGTCATGACCGGGGAGGTACGTGCCGCGACCTTCGGCTACGACGCCGGCGCCGTCGCGGAGTGGGTCCGTTCCGTGGACCCCAGGGCCAGGTGCGTGTACGAGTCCGGGGTCACGGGCTTCGACCTGCAGAAGAGGCTTTCCGGCCTGGGGGTCGACTGCGTGGTCGGCGCCGTCTCGAAGATGATCAAGCCCAGCGCGGACAGGCGCAGGAAGAACGACCGCAACGACGCCGAGTTCCTCGCCCGCATGCTGTCGGTCGGCAACGTGGTCGAGGTGTGGGTCCCCGACGACGAGTGCGAGGCCGCCCGCGACCTGACCAGGGCGCTCGAGGACGCGAGGGACGACCTCTCGCGCTCGAAGCAGCGGCTCTCCAAGTTCCTGCTCAGGCACGGGCTCGCCTTCGACGAGAGGACGCCCACCGGCCGCAGGAGGGGCAACTGGACCCGGGCGCACTGGTCCTGGATCGAGTCGATAAGGTTCGCGGAGAGGGCCGACAACGACGTGCTCGCCTACTACGTCGACGCGGTCAGGCGGGCGGCGGAGGAGAAGGCGAGGCTCGTGTTAGCGCTAATCTAAAATTGACCACTTTCGCAAACGCATCTCGCCGAATGCGCTAACGCGCTTTCGCCGACCCCGCTAACGTACTTTCACCAACTGCGCTAACGGAACTATGCTCCGATCGGGTATCCGACCCGGGAGGAGCGGGATATGGAGCGAAACGTAATGGGAGAGCTGAACGTCTACAGGGGGTCCGGCGCGAAACCGAACTTCAGCGAGATCGCGAGGAGGCACGGCATGGACCGGCACACGGTCGCCAAGTACTGGCGGGAGGGCGAGTCCGCCGCCGACGGGAGGTCCGCGAGGGGCAGCGCCTTCGACCCGCTCGAGGAGGTGATCCGCTCGAAGGCCCAGCTGCCCGGGATGACCAAGATGGCAGTCTACGCGTTCCTGCGCGAGGGCCGCGGGGAGGGGCTGCCCGGGTACGGCGCCTTCACCGCGTGGTGCCGCGCGCACGACGTGCCCTTCGGGGGCGTGGGCGGCCGCGAGCCGCACCCGCGGTTCGAGACGCCCCTGTTAGCGCTACTGTAAAAACAACCAATTTCGCCATCGCACTTTAGCCGATTC
>CAJKGV010000193.1:0-3299 GCA_905199455.1 Collinsella aerofaciens
GGAGCGAAGCGTACTTTATGTACGCGAGCGACGGTTTGAGCGGCAGATCGCCCGGCAGATGCCCGCGCAGCGTCGAGCGGTCCGGCGTTTGTTAAAACGCGGGACAAAGTTAGCCGTGGTACTCGCCGTTGTACTGGATGAGCGTCAGGTCCTCCACGCCATCGAGCGCGCGAATGGCGTCCGCATAGGGCATGTCAACGCCGTCCGAGAACACCTCCACGGCCATCTCGACCTTGTCGCCGCGCATGGTCTTGGACTTGACGGTAAACTTGGTGCGCCCAAACGCGCGAACGATATCGTCGCCGGTGGTCTGGCCCGTGTAGTGAATGACCATCATGTACACGCGCGCCTTGTCCTGGTGGCTCGCAAAGCCGGCAATCATCACCACAATCACCACTGCCGTAAGCCCCACGAGCGCGTACATGCCGGCGCCTGCCGTAATGCCTGTGGTAATGGCCCAAAAAAGATACAGCAGGTCGAGCGGGTCCTTAACCGCCGTACGATAGCGGACGATTGACAGAGCACCGACCATACCGAGCGAGATGACCACGTTGGTCGAAATCGCGAGCGTGACCATGCAGGTAAGCACGCACATGCCCACGAGTGTCACGGCAAAGCTGCGCGAATACACCACACCGGTAAAAAAGCGCTTGTACACGTAATAGATCAGGATGCCCATGGCGAGCGCCACGAGCAGCGAAAGGCCAATCTTGGCAGGGTCGACCTGGCCAAACGCCTCCAAGACGGAGTTCTTAAAAAAGTCCCTGGTGCTCATGGTCTAAATATCCCCTCGGTTCTCAAAATCCGATTCCCAATAGTTAAAACCGCGCAGGTAGGCGGTCTTTTCGTAACACAGGCAGTACTTGGAGACCGCCGTAAGCTCGGCCGCTCCCGGCGGCACCATATCGCGCACCAGCTGCGGGCAAAACTCCGTAAACTTGACCTCCATCACCAGCTTGCCGGGCTCCAGGACCGGCAGCGCGGGCAGCGTCGCGTCAAAGATATCGAAGCTTCCCACCGCGGCACGCACGTTCATGTCAAACGTAACGCGCACGGTGCCCTCGTCCATCACCCACGGCTCGCGCTCGTAGTCCACGATGGTCCGCGGGCGCATCATGTTGCAGATGCACTCGATGTAGAACTCGCGGCAGAGCGGATAGGGGCTCCTCAGCAAAAAGCCGTAGTCGCCGGCCAGAATCTGCTCAAACTCGCAGCGCGTGAGCGGCGCGTCCTCCTTGTAGATCCAGCTGCCGTACTTCTTTTTGCGCTCGAGCTTAATCACCTTGTCGCTGCCGTTATAGATGCGCACGCGATACTTTTTGCGCATGAGAATACCGGCGCCTTTTTCCTCGTAGGCCGAGTTGCAGTAGTCGTCAAAGTACAGGCTGCGAATGGTGTAACCGCCTGCCCGCGCATGCTTGTCCAGCTTAAACACCGGCGCCATGCGACAGGCAAGCGCGGCGTGCTCGCCCTCGTTAATGAGATATTTGAGCTCGTGGCGGCAACGCTCCTGCGTGACACGCATAGGCGGGGCCGCCAAGCGCTCAAGCAGCGCGCTAGCCCTCCTCATACGTGTCCTCCACGACCTTACCGCCGCCTTGCACGTAAAAACACTTCATGCCGTAGTGCTTGCCGTCGTCGGTTACATAGTAGTCAAACGCATCTTGCGTATGGCCGTCGGAGTTGGTGGCACGCACGCGAACAAAATACTGGCCGGTATCGGGCGCATCGCAGGTCACCTCGGGAAGCAGCACGTCCTCGGCCTTAAAGACCACGTCGCTTATGGCATAGTCGCGCGCAAGCTCTACGGTGTAGCGAATGTCGCGCGCCTCAAAGTCGTAGGACGCATCCCAATTAATACGCAGCTTACCGTTATCGATCTGCGGCACGCCGATGTAGAACGGCATGGGCTTTTTAAAACTCTCACGAAAGCTCTTGTAGTTCTCCTCGATCTCGGAGGGAATCGCCGCGGCGATCTGCTCGTATTGGTCCTTAGTGACAGGCAGATTGTCGATATCGGGCGAAGCAAAGACCAGGGATTCAGTCACATCGCGGTAGTGCTTGATCATCTTGCTCAAGCGTGCCTCGGTCATATACGAGCGCAAGTCCTTGACGGCACGGTCGAGTTCGCTGCGGAACGACTTGCTGCGCAACGCGCGGTTAAACAGCACGTTGCCCCAGTAGTTACTTGCGCCGCGCTCCCAGCTCGCGTAGTCCGAAAACCCGGTAAGAGAAAGCTCCAGCTTACGCAGCATGCCGTCGTTATCCCAATCTAAAAAGTACCAGGTATTTGAGTTGAGCGGGCTATACAGATAACAGTTACGGTTCTGCGTATCGCAGTTGCCCGTCAGGATCTGAAACGCCAGCCAATAGACCAGATTTTCGGTATCAAAGTAGGTGCCGAGCACGTCGTCGATCTTTTGCGATTCGTCGTTGAGCGCATCGAGCATCTCGATGAGCTTGGTGTGGTCCGAATCGCCCTTAATCTCGAGCATGCCCTCAAATTTAGCCTGGTTGTAGTCGGGATCGTCGGCGAGCTTAATGGTGTCCTCGTAGCGATGGAAATCAAAGCTGTTCACCTTGTACAGGTGCCCGCTCTTATCCAGGCCATGTGCCTTAAGCGCCGTCTTGTTGAGCTGCTCCACCTGCGTAAATAGGCCGTAGTCCTCAAAGGTGTCGTTGGTCTTTTCGGTCTGGTCGCACACCCACAGATGCACAAACTGCGTGCGCAGACCCATCATCTGGGGAATCCCACGGATAAGGTCATAGGCCATCTTGTTGCGAAAACGCATACCCTCGCCCATGTGCTTGTTGAGCGCAATCGCGCGCTGTTGGTGCCAAGTACCCTTGCCCTTTTTGAGCTCCACCTTGTAATTCTTTTGCGAGTTCATGCTCGATGTCTGACCGCGCACCTGCACGGTGGCATTGGGCGCTTCCTCGCCATAGCCAACCTCGCCGGCCACCGGGCCGTCTTCGTCGCCCGGCTGCAGCAGGCCCATAACCTGATAGCGCGTCACGCCCATGTCGGCATAGTCATACACCGAGTACGTGTTGATCTCGGCCCAGCTATGATCAGTGTTCTCGGAGCTGTTGCCACGCGAGACCGTCAGGTACATGGTCACAATGCCCGAGTCGTCGTAGACCTCGTACAGCTCATCCTTATCGCGCAGATGCTTGGACTGGTCGGAGGCCTCGGCCTTTTTAATCTTGTCCTGCTTTTTTACCTTATTTGTCGAGGATTCGTACTGAGACGAACAGCCCGAAAGCAACAGCGCGCCGGCAGCCGCCTCGATCAGGCA
>CAJKGV010000194.1:0-3296 GCA_905199455.1 Collinsella aerofaciens
GTGAGGTGCGTAAAGAAATACCAATAGTGGACCGAAAGCTGACCGGTCACATAAAAGCGCTGCAGTACCAGGATGGCGAGCGCGGCGACAGCAACAAGCGAGATGGCGGTGCCGATGCGAATCTTGGCGCGCATCTTGGGGCCGGGAGCCTCGTAGAGCGCATCGCGCATGGTGAGCGCGGAGGTGGAATGCTTGCTCATCGGAGGATCCTCACCTTCTTATCGATGTAGTTGCCAATGTGGCTCACCACAAAGGCTGTGCCCAGGTAGCCGAGCGCCGAGATAAAGAACGCGGCGACGCCGCCGAGCGAGCGCGTGTTGATATAGCTCACCACGCCGGTGAGCTCCTGGGGCTTAAGCGGCACCTGACTGCCGAGCGCGGTGGTGAGCATGACGGCGATAAAGAGGTTGGTCATGGGCAGCACGCTCGAACGCAGCGCCTGCGGAATCACGATCTTAGCGAGGATACGGCTGAAGCTCATGCCGAGCGAGCGGGCGGCTTCCACCTGGCCGACGCCGACGGTGTTGATGCCGCTCATAAAGTTTTCGGAACCAAAGGCCGAGCCCAAAAGGACCGTGGCGACGATAACGCAGGTGCGGTAGGGCAGGACGACCTTGAGCGGCGGCAGCGCGTAGACGATGATGATGAGCAGCGCGATGCCGGGGATGTTGCGGAAGACCTGGACATACAGGTCGCCAAAGACGCGCAGCGGCTTGAGCGGCGACACACGCATCACGGTGACGGCGACGGCCAGCACCATGGCGATGGCAAACGACTCAAGCGTCATGCCCCAGGTTGCTAGCAGCGCGTCGATATAGTTCTGGCCATAGAGCGACCAGAGCTCGGAGAGACTCATGCGGACCTCCTGCCGATAAGGAAAGGGGCTCCCGTGTGTACGGAAGCCCCGACAACTCAGTGAGGAAACAGTTTACCGCAATAAAGCGCATCATGCGTTTCCATATGGTTTCGTTGCGGCCGTTACCAGGCTCGCTGCCTAGGCGCCGATCTCGGGCAGCTCGGGAACATTGGTGTCGCCCGTACGGTCGCCGATGCAGATCTGCCACAGCTCGGTCCAAGTGCCATCGTCCTCAATCCTCTTAAGGAAGTCGTTGACAAAGGCGACGCCGTCGGAATCGAGCGGCAGGCCGATACCATAGGGCTCCTTGCTGCCGAAGGGCTTGCCGGCGATCTTGTACTTACCGGGCTCGCGGACCAGGGCGCTTTGCTGCATGTTGTTATCGATGACGTAGGCGTCAACGCGACCCTGCTGGAGTGCCTGACGGGCCTCCTCGTCGGTCTTGAACTCCTGCTGGCTGGCCTTGGGGGCGAACTCCTCCAGAATGGCGGGGCCGTTGGAGCCGGACTGGACGGCGACGTTCTTATCGGCCAGGTCGTCGACGCTCTTGATGTCGTCGTTGTCGGCGAGCACTAGGATAGCCTGCTGGGTGTAGTAGTAGGGACCGGCAAAGGAGACGAGCTTCTTGCGCTCGTCAGTGATGGTGTAGGTGGCGAAGACAGCGTCGACCTGGCCGTTCTGCAGGACGGACTCGCGCGTGTCCGAGGTCACCTGGGTGATCTCGACCTTGTTCTCGCCCAGGATGTAGTTGGACAGGAGCTGCGCGATACCGGCATCGAAGCCACGGGTCTGACCGTCTTTCTCGTTGAGGAGGGAGAAGAGCGTGGAAGTCTGAACGCCACCGATCTTAAAGACGCCGGCGTCCTTGACGGCCGTGGCCCAGGTGCTGGCGGCGACGGCATCGTCATCGGCCTTGGGGCCGTTGCCGACGAGCTTGTCGAATGCCTTGGCGTCGAGCGTGGTGGAAGCCTCGGTATCCTCGGAGCTCTTGGAGGAGCCGGCGGCGGAACCCTTGTCGGCCTCGGCGCTGGTGTCGGAGCAGCCGGCAAGACCAAGGCCGGCGACGGTTGCGAAGGTGGCGGCAACGAAGCCGCGGCGGTCGAGAACGACCTGCTGGGAGAGGTTCTTGCTCATGGGAGAACACCTTTCTCAATAAAATCCCTAGCGGTTGAGTAGAGTTATACCCTATCCCGCTCAAATAGGTCAACACGAAATAACTCAGAAACATACTTGCCTTATGGGTAATTCTACCTACCAAAAAGGGACAGGTTTATTTTGGCAGGTTTTATCTGGGCAAACGTTGATTATTACAGCTGAGATAGTGCTTTTCGGACCGCCTCGCTGTTTTGTCTCAATCTGTAACAGGTAGACGAGGAAATGGGCTCTACCTGTTACAGAGCGAGATTATCTCCTTAGGGGGATTCGAATGTCTCGATCTGTAACATCTGGACGGACAGAAGGTCTCTATTTGTTACAGATTGAGACAAAGGTCAGGGACTAAGAAGTCTTGTCTCGATCTGTAACAGTTAGACGGGAATTCGGGCCCTAGATGTTACAGATTGAGATAATCGCGCCGCGAAAACAAAAACCTCCGCAGGGGTGCTTCCCTTGCGGAGGTTTTCTTACTCGTTCAGCAGCCTTACGGCTTCGGCGGCCATGTTCTCGACCGTCATACCGTTCTGCGCGAGCAGCTCGTTGGGGTCGTAGCGGTCGGGAAAGCCCTTGGCGATGCCAAAGGTGCGCGTGCGCATTGGCGTGCAGGCCAAGTAGCACGCGACACGCTCGCCCCAGCCGCCGTCCAAGATGCCGTCCTCGAGGGTGACGACAACGCGATGCTCGGCGGCAAGGCTGTCGAGGAACTCGCGGTCAAGCTCGGTTGCAAAGCGCGGGTTGACGAGCGTGGCCTCGATGCCGTACTCGGCAGCCAAGCGGTTTGCCACGCGCTCGCCCAGTTCAAAGAAGTCGCCAAGCGCGAGCACGGCCACATCGCGGCCCTGACGCGCGACGTTGTAGCGCACGACGCTGTAATCGGCGCCCTCGGTGGGCGCCAGATCGGGACGGCTTACCAGGCCGATGCCCGGTACGCGGATCGCTACGGGATGCTCACGGTGGTCGAGCGACCAGCTCAGCATGGACAAGTATTCTTCCATGCAGACCGGTGCCAGGTAGCGCATGTTGGGAAGTCCGCCCAGCATGGAAATATCAAAGAACGAGAGGTGTGTCTCGGACGTGGTGCCAAAGACCGAAGCACCAAACACCAGGATGGTTGCGGGGGCGTCGTTGAGGCACAGGTCGTGCCACAGTTCATCGTAGGCGCGCTGCAAAAACGTGCCGTATGCGCCAAAGACCGGCTTGGCGCCGGCGCTGGCGAGCGCGGTGGCAAAGGTGACGGCGTGCTCTTCGGCAATGCCCACGTCGACAAACTGCTTGCCTGCCGCGG
>CAJKGV010000195.1:0-3267 GCA_905199455.1 Collinsella aerofaciens
ACCTTCTGGTCATGCCTTGCCTTTTGAATGACAAATTGTCGCTCTGGGCGGCGCGCAGCGTCGAGTCGTTACGCGGTTTGTAAAACCGCGTAACCTACACGGCCTGTGCCAGCTTCTCGGCTCGCTCGGCGGCGGCGAGCGCCTCGATGACGGTGCCGAGCTGATCGCCCAGAAGGACGCCGTTGTAGGTGGAGTTGAAACCGATGCGATGATCGGTCACGCGGTCCTGGGGCTGGTTGTAGGTACGGATCTTCTCGGAACGGTTGCCGTGGCCGATCTGGCTCTGGCGCTCGGCACCGAGCTCTGCCTGCTGTTTCTCGAGCTCCATCTCGTACAGACGGGCACGCAGCATCTGCATGCAGACCTCGCGGTTCTGGATCTGGGAACGCTGCTCCTGTGACTGCACCACGGTGTTGGTGGGCAGGTGGGTGATTCGCACAGCGGAGTAGGTAGTGTTAACGCACTGACCGCCAGGGCCGGAGGCGCAGTAGGTGTCGATGCGCAGGTCGGACTGGTTGATTTGGACGTCGATCTCCTCGGCCTCGGGAAGTACGGCGACGGTAGCCGTGGAGGTCTGAATGCGGCCCTGGGACTCGGTCTTGGGGACGCGCTGGACACGGTGCACGCCGGACTCGTACTTCATAACGGAGTAGACGCGGTCGCCCTCGACCTTGAACTCGATGGACTTGAAGCCGCCGGCCTCGCTGGGGCTGGAATCGAGCACGGTGGTCTTCCAGCCACGCGACTCGCAAAAGCGCTGATACATCTTGTACAGGTCGCCGGCGAAGATGGCCGCCTCGTCGCCACCGGCGGCGGAGCGAATCTCGACGATGGTGTTCTTGTCGTCGTTGGGGTCGCTCGGGATGAGCATGTACTTGATGTCTTCCTCGAGCTGGGGAAGCTTGGCCTCGTTTTCGGAGATGTCCATCTGGAGCATCTCCTTCTCATCGGCATCGGTGGTATCGTGCAGCATTTCCTTGGCAGCCTCGATGTCATCGAGCGCGCCAATGTACTCGCGCGAGGCGGCGATGAGGTCGGACTGGTGCGCGTACTCCTTGTTGAGACGCGTGAACTCCTTAATATCGGAGGCGACGGCCGGGTCGGAGAGCTTCTTCTCGAGCTCCTCGTAGGCCTTGATAATCTTTTCGAGCTTGTCGCGCATGGCGGGACTCCTTTATATGCGTGAAGGTGAAAATCGGCAGAGTTGATGGGGCGCGCGGCGCCACTGCGGGGGTAAGCCCGGCTAGAACATGTCGATCTTCAGATACATGCGCATCCCTTCGCGTATGGGGTACATAGTTGCGGTCTAACCCAAACATGATAGCGTGCCCAGGCAAACCTGCATATAACCCGCATGGAATGATTGGTGCAAACAAACCTGACCCCATTGCACCAAGGGCTTGCTTTTTGGCTAGAGCGTTTGGAGTAGAGCGACGAGGAAGCGGATGCCCTGGAGGTAGGCGCGGCGGGTGATGCGCTCGTTGGTGCCGTGGACGCCGCGATCACACTCGTCGTCATCAACCACAAAGGCCGAGAAGCGAATGCACTCGGAGCAAATGCGCTGGTAGTTGGCAGCGTCGGTCGCACCGATCACGGTCGAGGGGACAATCGCCAACGGCTCGGATGATCCGTTTTCCTCCATCCCCTTTGGATCACGGAAATAGCGGGCGGCGATGGAGCGAACCGCCTCGAGTCCCGGTCCGCCGATGCGCGGAGACGGCGAGGGTTCGGAGCTGCCAGGGCCCAGCTCGATCTCGACTCGGCCAGCGAGCCCAGCGGCGGCAACGGCCTTGCGGCAGCAGGCCACAACATCGGCCACGCTCGTACCCTCGAGCATGCGGAAGTTGATATTGGCCCACATATCCTGCGGCATTACGTTGGCACCGGTACTGCCGCCTTCGATTTGCGTGGGCGCGCAGGTGGTGGTCACAAGCGGGTACAGCTTTTTGCTGGCGAGGCAGTCGCGCACGATGGCATCCTTGCTGGCAGCAATTTCATCGGCCGTGTAGAGCCCCAACTCGACGAGTTGGGCGGCAAGCAAGTCGGTCACGCGCGTCGGCCACTCGATATCGCAGATTGCGGTGATGGCACGGCTGAGCACCTCGAGTGAAGTGCCACCGTAGGGGTTGGAGGAATGCCCGCCCTCGCTCTTCGTCTTGAGCACGATATCGGCATAGCCCTTCTCGGCAAGGTCGGCGTGCATGAGCCAGTCCTCGCCCGCGCTGTACTCGGCAGCCGGAACGATGCGGTAGTCGCCCTCGTCGATCAGGTACTCAAGCTCAATGCCGCGCTCCTCGAGCGCGCGGCCGATGGCGCCTGCGCCGTACTGCGTAGTCTCCTCGTCCTGGCCAAAGGCGAGCAGCAGGGAACGCTTGTGCTCCCAGCCATGCGCCAACGCATACTCAACCGCCTCGAGAATGCCTGCGACCTGGTCCTTCATGTCGATCGCGCCGCGACCCCAAATGTAGGTGTCGTCCACATGTCCGCTAAAGGGGGCATGCGTCCAGTCAGCCTCGGTGCCGGGTACCACGGGAACCACGTCCATGTGGCCCATGAACATAATGGGCTTGAGGGCAGGGTCGGAGCCGGCAAGCGTCACCAGCAGCGAATGGTCGATAAGCTCGACCTCGCCCGCCGCAAACACGCGCGGCCAGGCCTGCTGCATATAGGCGCGCAGGTCGTCGAAGGGCTGCCAGTCCACCGCCTCGGCATCCATGCTCGAAATGGTCGGAAACGACAGCACACGGCCCAAGCGCTCGCATGCGCCGGCCTTGTCCAAATCGGCAAAATCGTCCTCATGCGCAAAGAAGCGCCAAACCTCGGCCATGACATCCTTTCGATTGTGATGACGAGGGCCGCCCCACCGGAGCGGCCCTGCCACGCAAGCGTTTGCGGTCGGCTATTTGTCCTCGAGATAACGCGAGAGGAACTCGCGGGTACGCTGGTGCTTGGGGTTGCCGAAGAGCTCGGCCGGCGCGGCGTCCTCGAGGACCACGCCCTTGTCCATAAAGACCACGCGGTCGGACACCGTGCGGGCAAAGGCCATCTCGTGCGTGACGACGACCATGGTCATGCCGTCGGCAGCGAGTTTGCGCATGACCTCGAGCACCTCTCCCACGATCTCGGGATCGAGTGCGGAGGTCGGCTCGTCGAACAGCATGATCTGCGGGTTCATGCATAGGGCACGAGCGATGGCAACGCGCTGTTTTTGACCACCGGACAGGCGACCCACGGCGGCGTGCGCGAACTTTTCGAGTCCCACGCTCG
>CAJKGV010000196.1:0-3258 GCA_905199455.1 Collinsella aerofaciens
GCTCCTGCAGTTCACGAGCTGACGCGCGACGCTGTCTCGTTGAGTCCACCCAGTTCTGGGTGTGCTGTCTCTCCGCGGTCCGTGTCTTGTGCGTCTACTATTTTGCGAACGCCGAACACGGCGAAGGATGGCCTGTCGGGTAACCGAAACCCGACGAGATTTGAGAGGAGAGCCGCATGTCGAGCCTCACCGGTAAGTCATTGAACCCTGTTATGAATCGCAGGAGCGTTATCGCGAGCGCAGCAGGTCTGGGGGCGATGTCCATTCTGGCTGGCTGCTCCTCCAACGGCGGCGACAGCGGTTCCGCGTCGGCCGACGGTTCCTTTAAGATCGGCACCATCGGACCGCTGACCGGCGCCAACGCTTCCTACGGCAAGTCCGTTACCCAGGGCGTCGAGCTTGGCTGCAAGGATTTCTCGACCAAGGAGCTGCCGCTTGCCAGCAAGGCCGAGGATGACCAGGCCGATGGCGAGAAGGCCGTCAACGCCTTCAACACCCTGCTCGACTGGGGCATGCAGGCCCTTGTCGGCCCGACCACCACGGGTGCGTCGGTTGCCGTTGCCGCCGAGTGCGGTAACGACCCTAAGACGTTCATGATCACCCCGTCCGCGTCCTCCGAGGACGTCACCGACGGCAAGGATTGCGTCTTCCAGGTTTGCTTCACCGACCCCAACCAGGGTGTCAACGCTGCCAAGTTCCTGGCGCAGAAGTATGCGGACGAGAAGTTCGTGCTGTTCTATAACTCCGGCGACGCCTATTCTTCGGGCATCGCAGATTCCTTTAAGGCCCAGGCCGCTGAGTCCAAGCTCGAGATTGTTGACGAGGAGACCTTTAAGGACGACTCCGCCACGAGCTTTACCAACCAGCTGACCAAGGCCAAGCAGGCCGGCGCCACCATGATCTTTGCGCCGATCTACTACACGCCGGCGTCCGTCCTGCTCAAGAACGCCAAGGACATGGGCTACGACGTCAAGATGATGGGCTGCGACGGCATGGACGGTATCCTGGGCGTTGAGGGCTTCGATACCTCTCTTGCCGAGGGTCTGCTGCTCATGACTCCGTTCTCCGCCGACGACGAGAAGAACGCCGACTTCGTCAACGCTTACAAGGATAAGTACGGCGATACCCCCGACCAGTTTGCCGCCGACGCCTACGACGGCGTGCACGCGGTGGCCGAGGCCGTCAAGGAGGCCGGTCTTGGTGTCGACGCCGACCCGACCGAGGTCGCCGAGAAGCTGTCCAAGGCTATGCTCAAGATTACCGTTGACGGTCTGACCGGCAAGCTCACCTGGAACGATAAGGGCCAGGTCCAGAAGGAGCCCACGGCGTACGTCATCACCGACGGCAAGTACGTACAGGCCTAATTGGCCGCCTTACATAGAGCGGTTTTGATCCCAAGCAGGGGAGGTTTTGGCCTTCCCTGCTTGCTTGGTATCTAGGGACAGTGTAACGTCCCTGTTTCATACATTAACTGGAAACCTATTCGAAAGGGGGATGTGGAACATGACGGTCTTTATCCAATACCTGGTCAACGGCCTGTCCATGGGCAGCGTCTACGCCATCATCGCGTTGGGCTACACCATGGTCTACGGTATCGCCAAGATGCTCAACTTCGCTCACGGCGATGTCATCATGGTCGGTGCCTATGTCTCGTTCTGCGCCACGTCGTATCTCGGCCTCCCGGGCTGGGCATCTGTAGTTCTCTCTTGTGTGGTCTGCACGGTTCTCGGTGTTCTCATTGAGGGTCTGGCCTATAAGCCGCTGCGCCAAGCAGGCCCGCTGGCCGTTCTGATCACGGCCATCGGCGTGTCTTACTTCCTGCAGAACGCCGCGCAGCTTCTGTGGGGCGCCACGCCCAAGAACTTCACTTCGCTCGTCACCTTCCCGGTGCCGGAGTTCTTGGCCAAGTTTAACGTAAGCGCCGTCTCGCTCGTCACCATCGTCGCCTGCCTGGTTATCATGGCCGGCCTGATGTTCTTTACAGGCAAGACCAAGATGGGCAAGGCCATGCGCGCTGTGTCCGAGGACAAGGCCGCCGCTCAGCTCATGGGCATCAACGTCAACCGCACCATCTCGATGACGTTCGCCATCGGCTCCGCCCTCGCTGCCATCGCCGGCGTGCTCCTGTGCTCCTACTCGCCGGTCCTGCAGCCCACCACGGGCGCCATGCCTGGCATCAAGGCCTTCGACGCTGCCGTTTTCGGCGGCATCGGCTCCATCCCCGGTGCCTTTGTCGGCGGCATTCTCATCGGCATCATCGAGGCGATGGCGCAGGCTTACATTTCCACGAGCCTTGCCAACTCCATCGTCTTTGGTGTTTTGATCATCGTCCTGCTCGTCAAGCCTGCCGGCCTCTTGGGCAAGTACGTCCCCGAGAAGGTGTAGGTGAGCGTTATGAAGTTTCTTAAAGACAAGCAGACGCGTCACGACTTTGTCACGTACGCCATGTGCGTTGTGGCGTTCGCCATCGTGTTCTTTATGCAGTCCAACCACATGATCCCGCGCATGATCGCCGGTCAGCTGGTTCCCATCACGGCCTATATCGTCATGGCCATCTCCCTTAACCTCGTCGTCGGCATCGCGGGCGACTTGTCGCTGGGCCACGCGGGTTTTATGAGCGTCGGTGCCTATACGGGCATCGTCACTGCCGTCGCGCTGGAGAGCACCGTTCCGTCCGATCCGATGCGTCTGATCATCAGCATCGTGGTCGGCGCTATCGCCGCTGCCATCTTGGGCTTCTTGATCGGTATCCCGGTCCTGCGCCTGAGCGGCGACTATCTGGCCATCGTGACCCTGGCTTTTGGCGAGATTATCAAAGAGGTCGTCACCTGCCTCATTGTGGGCGTCGATTCCCGCGGCCTGCATGTGATCTTTAACATCACGGGTAACTCTACGATCGACGACCTGCACCTGCTCGAGGACGGCACCGCCATCATCAAGGGCGCGCAGGGCGCATCGGGCGTGTCGACATATTCGACCTTCCTTGCCGGCGCAATCCTGGTTATGGTCGCGCTCGTGATTGTGCTCAACCTGGTTCGCAGCCGTACCGGTCGTGCCATTATTGCCGTGCGCGACAACAAGATCGCTGCCGAGTCTGTGGGCATCTCCGTCACCCAGTACCGCATGATCGCCTTCGTGGTTTCCGCTGCCCTCGCCGGTGCTGCCGGAGCCCTGTTCGGCGGTAACTTCTCGCAGCTTTCCGCCACTAAGTTCGACTTCAATACGTCCATCCTCATTCTGGTGTTCGTGGTCCTGGGC
>CAJKGV010000197.1:0-3219 GCA_905199455.1 Collinsella aerofaciens
TCCCATCATCATACACAAGAAGATTGGGACTGCCACATTCAGGACAAATCTCACCGAAACATATTTGAGTCGCGCGATATCCTCGTCGAGCGCATTGCTCTGGGCAAAGCGCTCCGAGACGCGCGGCACGGAGCACAGCTCGGACATGGGCAGTTGCCTACTCGATCGAGAAGATCACGGGATAGAGCGGCTGCTCGCCACGATGGGCGTCGACCTCCAGGTCGGGCTGAGCCTCCTCGATGGCGTCGACGATCTCCTGGAAGGCCTCATCGGACAGCTCCTCGCCGGCCAGAATCGTCAGCGCGTCGCCCTCCTCTTCCTCCTGCATGCGGTTGATGCAGTCGAGCGTGACCTGCTTCACGTCGGAGCCGACCACGTCGATGGAGCCGGCGATGATACCCATGACGTCACCGGAGTGAATCGGAGAACCGTCAGAGGCACTGGAGTCGCGCACGGCGCGGGTGACCTCGCCATCGCGGACCTCGCTGATGGCGTCGACCATGGCGGCGACGGCATCCTCGAGCTCGGAATCGGGCAGGACCGCGAACAGCGCGGAGAAGGCCTGCGGGACGGTCTTGGTGGGAACGACGGCGACCTTCTTGTCGGTGCAGGCTGAGGCAGCAGCCTCAGCGGCCATGCGGATGTTGCCGTTGTTGGGCAAGATGATGACCGAGGTCGCGTTGACCTGGTCCACCGCGCCCAGCAGGTCTGCAGTCGAGGGGTTCATGGTCTGGCCACCCGACACGATCACGTCGACGCCGAGGGACTTGAGGATGTCGGCCTCGCCGGACCCAGCGGCAACGGCGACAAAGCCCAGGGCCTTCGCGGGCTCGGCGGCCTTCTCCTGGTCCTCGTGGATCTTGGCGGTACGGTCGTGGGCCTCCATCTCCATGTTGTGGATAAAGACCTCATAGATCTGACCGAGCTGCAGCATGTGCTCGAGCACCAGGTTGGGGGTGTTGGAGTGCACATGGATCTTGTAGTCGGTATAGGCGCCCACGAGTAGCTCACAGTCGCCCATGGAACCCAGGAACTTAAGGCACTCGTCCTCGTCAAACGGGGCGTCGGCCTTAAACAGGAACTCGTTGCAGTAGCGGAACTCCGAGCACTCCCAGTCGTCGTTGGCCTCGATCTCAACGCGACCGAGGGCCGCGTCGCGAGCAGAGCCAGCGGAATCAAACGTGGCGGAGAAATCCTCGACAACGGTGCTGCGGCCAAGAGCAGCGGCAACAAAGTTCTCTAGGAAGATGGCAAAGCCGAAGGCACCGGAGTCGACCACGCCGTTCTCTTTGAGGACGGGCAGCAGGTCGGGCGTGCGGGCGACGGACTGATACGCCTCGACGACGATGGCGTCGAGCGCGTCCTCGGCCGAGAACTTCTTCTTCTCGCACTCGTCGGCCTTGGTCGAGACATCGCGCAGCACCGTGAGGATCGTGCCCTCGATGGGTTTGCGGACAGCCTGGAAGGCGACCTTGACGGCGCGACGGAAAGCGAAGGCGATGTTGGCAGCCGTAATAGGCTCATCGGCAGAGACGAGGCCCTCGGCCACACCGCGCAGAATCTGCGAGGTGATGACGCCGGAGTTGCCGCGGGCACCCATCAGGGAGCCGTGGGTGATGGCGCCGGCGATGGCCTCCATGTCGGCATCGGCGGGAAGGGCGGAGAGCTCCTTGGTCACCGAAGCGAGCGTGAGCGACATGTTGGTACCGGTGTCGCCGTCGGGTACGGGGAAGACGTTGAGCTTGTTGATCTCCTCGGCCTTGTCGGAAACAGCAGCCGCAGCGATCGGAAAACAGGTGCGAATGGTCTTTGCAATCATGGGTATTTGAATCTCCGTTTTCAGATGCTAGTTCAGACGGCTCTTGAGCGCGTCGATATGGATGCCGATCTTAAGGCTGGCGGGATCGATCTGGGCGATCTCCTGCAGAGTGAAGGCAACGGAGCTCGAAAGATTGTGGCAGACGGACTTCATGTTGACGCCGTTCTCGAGCACGACGTGAAGATCGACCGTAAGGCCGTTCTCGTCGGCGGAGACAAGCACGCCCTTGCGGAGGCGCTGACCGGCAAGCAGGCGCACGCTCTCGGCGCCCTGGAGCTGCTCAGCCATACCGACGACGCCATAGCACGTCATCGCGGCATAACCGGCAATATCGGCAATAACGTCGTTCGAGACGCTCAGGCTGCCGTTAATGGTCTCAGACACAAGAATCTCCTTATCTGGTGCTCGCGGCACCATGTCGTGGGAGCAATCATTGCAATATTCTACAACGACCGCGCCATGTTGAGGTGGTGGGTCGCGGGATTACATCCTCGACACGAAATGTTGATATGGCAACGTTCGCGCCAGGCGATCGCGGCATGAAAAAACCCGCCGCATAAGCGACGGGTTTTACAACCTGGCTCCCCGGGTAGGACTCGAACCTACAACAGCGCGGTTAACAGCCGCGTGCTCTACCATTGAGCTACCGAGGAATAGGTGCGTGCTCTCAAGCAACGAAATTTATTATACGGACGAATCAGCTTAGGGCAAGAACTTTTTTAAGAAATTTTCCGACCCAGTCATTGGGGACGTTCTTAAACGACTAGTCATTCAAGAACGTCCCCAACGACTACATGAAAGCGCCCCCAAGCAGATGTGCTTGAGGGCGCTTCTTGCTTGCGAGGTTAAGACTCAATATAGTCTTTCAGCTTGCTCGAGCGGCTCGGGTGGCGAAGCTTGGCCAGGGTCTTGGACTCAATCTGGCGGATGCGCTCGCGCGTGACGCCAAACTCGCGACCGACTTCCTCGAGCGTACGGGGATGTCCGTCGACAAGGCCAAAGCGCAGCTCGATAACCTTGCGCTCACGATCGGCAAGCGAGTCGAGCACCTGGGTGAGCTGCTCTTGCAGCATGGAGAAGCTGGCGGCATCAGGCGGAACGATAGCCTGGGAGTCCTCGATGAAGTCGCCCAGCTGGGAATCCTCTTCTTCGCCGATGGGGGTCTCGAGCGACACGGGCTCCTGCGAAATCTTCTGGATCTCGCGGACGCGGTCGGCGCTCATGTCCATCTCGGCACCGATCTCCTCGGGGGTCGGGTCGCGGCCCAGGTCCTGAAGGAGCTGACGCTGCACGCGGACGAGCTTGTTGATGGTCTCGACCATGTGCACCGGGATACGGATGGTACGGGCCTGGTCGGCGATAGCGCGCGTGATGACCTGACGGATCCACCACGTGGCGTA
>CAJKGV010000198.1:0-3201 GCA_905199455.1 Collinsella aerofaciens
TGGTTGACAAGACCATGTTTATTGCCGATGTGTTGGACTGCGACGCGTCCGTTGTGGTGTGCTGTCGACCCGAGGGTTTTGGCAAGAGCATGAACTTGTCGATGCTCAGGGCTTTTCTGGAGCGTCCAGCGGTCGGTCGCTCTGGTCAGCGTTTGTTTGCCGATGCTCAGATTTGGGATGCGAACGGCGGGCGCTATCGGGATGAGTATGCTTGCTATCCGGTGATATCGCTGGACTTTTCTGGCGCTGCGAGGCGTGGCGCCGCTGTTGCCGGCGTCGTGCGCGATGCCCTTTCGGGCGAGTGCGCTCGCTTGTTGGCGCTCTTGGAGGCTCCGGATTTAGCTCGAGATAAGGTGCGTCACATCGAACGTGTCGCGCGTGGCGTGGCGAGCGAGGATGAGGTCGCCTCGGTGCTTGGCGTGCTCATTGAGCTGCTGGAGATGGCCTGCGATGAGCAGGTTGTATTGCTCGTTGATGGGTACGACGCGGCGTGGTTGGGCCGTGCGAGCGCGAGGGGCGCTTCCGGCGCCGATCCGGCAGGGCTATTCGATCGCGTGCTGTTCGACGCCATTGCCACTGCGCGCGATTCGTTGCGGCTGACGTGTCTGATGGGGGAGTATCCCGGCCCTGCCGAAGCGGCGCTTTCTTTGTATGGCTGCTCGTATTGTCTGTCGACGCCGCTTTCGACGTGGTGCGACCGTTGGTTCGGCTTTTCTGATGCCGAGGTCCAGGCTCTGTTGAATCATGCTGGGCGCAAGGGATACCTTGATGATGCGCGTGAATGGCTCGAGGGATATCGGTTTGGTAGGGCCTATTGCTCGAGTCCAGCGCGTGTGGTCGGTTTTCTGGACCGAGGCTGCACGGCGCCTGTGCGCGCCGATCTGTATGGGTATGCGGATTGCCTGAGTAGGGTAGTTGCCGGGTGGAATCTCGACCGCCTTTCGGTCTTGTTCGATTTGCTCCAGGCCCATGGGTGTGCTGAGGTCCCGCTTTGTTTGGGCACTGCAGAGCCAGATGTCTCGCCTGACGATGGCATGTGGACAGCGCTGTATCTGTCCGGTTTCCTGACGACAGATATGACTGAGGAGCTAGAGCATGGCGATCGCTTCCGTGTTTTGCGATTGCCCAATAACGAGCTTCGACAGGCCTTGCGTCTAGTGATTGTTGAGTGGTTTGAGTGCGCTGCCGAAGACATTCGAGACGTCGATGCGTTTCGCGACGGGCTGTGCCGTGGGAACGAGGATACCGTGAGGCGGGCGCTAAGTCGCATCCTGGGGGATGCGGGAATCGGTGAGACCGACCCAGATACGCCGCTGCCATATCATCTGCTCTTGCAGGGGCTCTGCTTTGGCTTGCCGGGCTATGCCAATCCTGCCTCGAGGCGAAAGTGTGGCGCGGGTCGCTGGGACATCCAGGTTTTTCCTACGGGCGCCGTGTTCGACATAGCCGATACGATCGGTATGCTCGATGAACGTCCGCTGATAACGATTAACATGATGTATGACCCCGATGTTGATGCGCTGGGCCTGGAATTGCTGGCCGTGCAGTCGCTACTCGACATAGAGCGCGACGGCATCGACGAAATCCGTGTGCCGCGACCCGGCGTGGGTCGCATGCGCTGGGGGTTCGGTTTTGATGGGCAGCGTGTGTCCGTGGTGTGCCAACGTCTGTAGCGGCGGTCGAAAGCCCTTTACTGTTCCGTGTCCTTCAGGGGTGGCATGGGCTTCCAGTTGGGGTCCTTGACGATCTTGCGGGCGTCCTTCATGCCACGGCGCAGCGCCGGAATACCGGTCTTAAAGCACTTGTCAACGGCGGCCAGGCGAATGAACTCCTTGCAGAAGGTCGCGGCGTTGCCCAGACGGAACAGCATGGGGTGATAGTCGCCATAGATCTGCATGTAGCGGGCCAGATAACCGCGGTTGCGCATGATGTAGTAGCGGTTGGTGTCGCTCGTGGAGTTGAGTTGGCGCTTACCGGCGATGTCCCAGTTAGAGACAGCGCGGGCACGCTTGAGCACCACGTCGGCAACAACGGCGGCGGGGAAGTGTTGGCTGGCTACGTAGCCGTAGCAGGCATCGTCGCCGTAGATGAAGAAGCGCGCGTCAGGCAGGCCAATCTTGTCGACCACGCGGCGCGAGAACATGCCGCCCTCAAAGCACAGCTGGTTCATGGCGCGATAGCCCTCGGGGCCTAAATCCCACTTGGCGACGGGGTTGGGAATGCCGAGCGAAAGGATGAGCTGGTACTGCCAAAAGAAGGCGCCGCCGTCAAAGTCCAGGCGCGAACCCTGGATGACATCGTAGCGGTCGGTCCACTTGGCAAGACGCTCGATGCCTTCGGGGATGACGAGCACGTCATCGTCCATTACCCAGAACCACTGGGCGCCTAGGTCGTAGGCGCACTTGGTGCCGGCGGAGAAGCCGCCCGCACCACCGCCGTTTTCGAGCTGCGGGGCGTAGATCACACGGTCGGTGCCGCCCTTTGCGTCGGGCTGCTCGGTGTCGGTGCCCCACAGGTTGGCCAGGCGCTCGTTGAATGCGGTGCACATGGCCTCGGTCTCGCGCGAATTCTCGTTATCGACAATCACGATGCGCCAGGGCGTTGCCGTGAGCTCGGTCATAGAGTCGAACAAGTTGGCCAGGAGTTCCTGGCGCTTGTACGTAACGACGACGATGGCGAGCTTATCGATGGGGGCGGGAAGGGTGGAAGACATGGGGCAATATATCCTTTCACGCGCGGCGGGCGAGTGCTGCGCGGAAGCTATCGAATACGTCCTTGGGACTGTCCTATTGTAAAGGCTCGGCGCACCTTGACGGCAAGCTTTGAATAAAACGCAGGAACCTGCCATGGGCCCGCCGCATGACGTGGGGCTGCTTTGCCCGCAAGAGGCTCCATAGATTATATAAACGCCCGCTGGCGCGCTGACCCTTTGATACCATGAAACGACAGGTATTTCCTAAGGAGCACATTTGTCTACTAACGCCTCTGGCAGCCCTGTTCTGTCGCTGCTTATTCCCATTTACAATGTTCAGCGCTACCTGCGCGAGTGCCTCGATTCCGCCCTGGCGCAGACGCTCAAGGATATTGAGATCATCTGCATTAACGACGGGTCGACCGACAACTCGCCCGCGATTATCCGCGAGTACATGGAGCGCGACCCCCGTGTAAAGATGATCGACAAAGCAAACAGCGGCTACGGCG
>CAJKGV010000199.1:0-3185 GCA_905199455.1 Collinsella aerofaciens
AGGTCAGAGCACATGGTCTGAGTGGCGTCGAAGATGGAGCCGTGGGTCTCGCCGACGATGTCGCGGGAGACGATCTGGTCCTCGTTGTAGGCGAAGGTATCGGGGATGGTCTCGGCGTAGGCCTTCATGGCAGCGTTGACCTCGTCGACGGTGACCTTCTTGTCAACGACGGCGTAGAGGTTGGTCAGCGAGCCGGTCGGCGTCGGGACGCGCTGGGCGGCACCGATGAGCTTGCCGTTGAGCTCGGGGAGAACCAGGCCGATGGCCTTGGCAGCGCCCGTGGTGTTCGGGACGATGTTCTCGGAGCAGGCGCGGGAGCGACGGAAGTTGCCCTTGCGCTGCGGGCCGTCGAGCGGCATCTGGTCGCCGGTGAAGGCGTGGATGGTGGTCATGATGCCGGAGACGATGGGGGCGAAGTCGTTCAGGCCCTTGGCCATCGGGGCGAGGCAGTTCGTCGTGCAGGAGGCAGCGGAGATGATGTTGTCATCAGCGGTCAGCGTCTCATGGTTGACGTTGTACACGATGGTGGGCAGATCGCTGCCAGCCGGAGCGGAGATGACGACCTTCTTGGCGCCAGCGTTGATGTGGGCCTGAGCCTTAGCCTTGCTGGTGTAGAAACCGGTGCACTCGAGAACGACGTCGACGTCGAGGTCGCCCCAAGGCAGGTTGTTGGCGTCGGCCTCCTTGTAGATCTTGATCTCCTTGCCGTCAACGGTGATGGAATCCTCGCCAGCAACGACCTCGTGATCGCGAGCGTAGTTGCCCTGCGTGGAGTCGTACTTCAGCAGGTAAGCGAGCATATCGGGAGAGGTGAGGTCGTTGATAGCGACGATCTCGGAGCCCTCATGACCGAACATCTGACGGAAAGCCAGACGACCGATGCGACCGAAGCCGTTAATAGCAACCTTTACTGCCATTGTGTCTCCTTTCGTAAGGCCCCCGCGAGCTACAGCGCCCGCCGTTGAGGCCCACAAACTAACCACTCGCCTAATATACCTTTTTTTTGACTTGAATTTCACGAGAATGCTCGAAATTGAAAATCAAATTTGCGTTAAAACGCTTTAAAGAATAAAATAGCAGCTAAATCCGTATATAAGTCGATACTTTAACCTACCTGTTTGCTTCAATGAGCTTTTCAAGCCTCAAAACTCGATGGTAGAGGGCAGACTTCGACAAGGGAGGGTCAGCCATCTCCCCTAAATCACGCAGCGAAAGATCGGGATAGCGCTCGCGCAGGTCGCAAAAGACCGCCAAGGCATCCGGAAGCGTGTCGCGCAAACCCCGCTGTTCGAGCTCATCGATAAGCGCAAGCTGATGTTGGGCAGCACCGGCGCTTCTGGTCTGGTTGGCGAGCTCGGCGTTCACGCGACGGTTCACATCGTTCTTAACCAACTTGACCGCGCGCGCCTCCTCAATCTCGGCAACGCTGCGCTTGGCACCAATCAGCTTTAAAAGATGCTCGATTTCCTCGGCACTCTTAATGTACACGGCATATGACCCCCGCCGTGCATTAACACGAGCATGGACCCCAACCTGCTCCAACAGATCGCAAAGCCCCTTGGCATATTGCTCGCCCTGCACCGCGATCTCCAAATGAAAATCGCCGCGTGGATCGGCCACGAAGCCGCCCGCGATGAGCGCGCCGCGGATATAGGCAAGTCTACAGCAAGGACGGGCAACGATATGTCGGGGCACGCCGGCAACAAGTCCTCCCCTACGGTCGAGGATACCCAGCAGCACCAGAGCCTTATCCAGGTCGGGTTGATCGGGCAAGGTGATGAGGTAGTTTCGAACCTTATGCAATACAGATTTACGGACGGTGAACTCCGTTTTGAGCTTAAGGATGCGATGCGTCAGCGTGATCATCGTGCGCGCAACGGCTCCCGTCTCAGTCGCAACCGTCAAACGATACCGCCCAGAGCCGGTAAGCGAGAGCGTACCGCTCACGCGCGTGAGGGCGGCAAGCGTCGACAAATCGCAGTATTCACATTCGGGTTCGCAGCGCGCAAGCTCGTCGCGCACCTCAGCGGTAAACGACATGCAGGCCTATGCCTTCGTGTTGGCGCGCGACAGGTCGCGATGGGAAATGCTCACGTGATATTGGGCGCCTTCCAAATAACGTGCCGTGGCTTCGGCAATGGCAACGCTGCGGTGCTGGCCGCCTGTACAGCCGATGGCGATAGAAAGCTGCGGCTTGCCCTCCGCGATATAGCCCGGCATCACCGTATCGAGCAGCTGTGTCCAAGCCTTCCAAAACTCCTGCGTCTTGGGATGGTCCAGAACAAAATCGGAGACCTTTTTATCGAGACCGGTCATCGTGCGCATCTCGGGATCGTAGAACGGATTAGGCAGGAAGCGGACGTCGATCATAATGTCCGCCTCGACGGGCATGCCGTGCTTAAAGCCAAACGAGAACACGTGGACGTCCATGAGCTGCTGGTCGGACAGCTCGGAAAATGCCATACGCAGCTTGTTGCGCAGCGCAGAGGTGCGCAGACGGCTCGTGTCGATAATCATATCGGCTCGGTCGCGCACGCCCTGCAGCTGAAGGCGCTCGCGCTGAATGGCATCGGCCGTAGTCTCCCCCGGCTTGGCAATGGGATGACGGCGGCGATTTTCGCTGTAGCGACGAATCAGCACCTCGTCAGAAGCCTCCAGGAACACGATGTCGCAGCTCATCTCGCGCTCTTCGAGAGCGGCGACCGCATCGAGCAACTCGTCAAACAGTCCCTGGCTACGCAAATCGCAGGTGACGGCGAGATGCCTGCCCACGCCCGTATTGATGCCGACGAGCTCGGCAAGCTGGGCGATGAGACGCGGAGGCAGGTTATCGATGCAAAAATAGCCCATGTCCTCGAACACGTGCATGGCCTGTGTGCGGCCTGATCCGGACATTCCGGTGATGATGACGATATCGGGGATGCGCTCCGAGCGCTCCGCCGCATCCATGGCATCTCCCTTTTGCATGTGTTGCCTCCCGAAAACAAGCGCGGGACCCAGCAACCCGGATCCCGCGCGGTCAATTGCCTATATTGAGTATACCGCCCCGAGCGGATACGAGGCCTGTCTTACGCCTCAAGCGCAGCCTTGAACCAACTCGTAATACTCGTGGGGTGCGTGATGGCGGTGCCGACGACAACGGCCCAGGCGCCAGCATCGATCGCGGCGCGAGCCTCCTCGGGCGT
>CAJKGV010000200.1:0-3164 GCA_905199455.1 Collinsella aerofaciens
GCCGTCTCCTTTTCGCTTGGAGGACTGGAATACGCCACCTTTTTCGCGGATGACATATCAGGACAAATTCATCAGTTGGGGCCTGGGTAGCCGGCCCAATCCGAATTTGTCTCTTGCGTAACTGTACATAGTGTATATATACTGTGCTTACCGGTTATATACACGTGTAGCCCAACAGCTAAGGAGCCGCTGTGGACATCATCCTATCCAATTCGAGCGACAAGCCCATCTACGAGCAGATAACCTCGCAAGTCAAAGCTCAGATCTTATCGGGCACGCTCGCTGCGGGCGCCAAACTCCCCAGCATCCGTGCACTCGCGAGCGATCTTGGCGTGAGCGTCATCACCACCAAGCGCGCCTACGCCGACCTGGAGCAGCTCGGGTTTATCTGCACCGTGCAGGGCAAGGGCTGTTTTGTCGCCGAGGGCAACCAGGAGCTCTTGCGTGAAAACCAGCTCTGCCATATCGAAGAGCTGCTTGCGAAAGCGGCAAGCCAAGCCGAAGCCTTGGGCGTCACGCGCGACAAGCTGCACGAAATGCTCGACCTGGTAGCCCCCGATACCATGCAGTAGCCATCTGCAAGAAAGGCTATACCATGCAAAACTTGCTTGAACTCAAAGGCATCTCACGCACTGTAAGCGACCGCTTTTCACTGCGCGACGTCACGCTTGCCGTGGAGCCTGGCCAGATCGTCGGCTTTGTTGGTGCCAACGGTGCTGGCAAAACAACGACGATTCGAGCTGCTCTCGGGCTTATAAAGCTCGATGCCGGCGAGGTGCGCCTGTTTGGGCAGCGCTGTGGCGCCGATGCGCCCGATGAGACACAGCGTTGTCTACGTGCCCGTGTCGGCCTCGTGCTGGACACGTGCCCCTTCCCTTCCACGCTCAAGGTGACCGAAGTTGAGGCACTCGTAAGCCCGGCGTACCCCACCTGGAGCCACGACACCTTCGCTAGCCTCATCAACCGATTTGGCCTCGATCCCAAGGCAAAGGTCAAGGACCTCTCCCGCGGTATGGGCATGAAGCTGCAACTTGTCTGCGCACTCAGTCACAAGGCCGAACTGCTCGTTTTGGACGAAGCCACCGCGGGCCTCGATCCCATGGCACGCGAGGAACTGCTCGATGAGCTGCTTGCTTTTGTCGCCGACGGCCAGCACAGCGTGCTGCTCTCGAGCCACATTACATCCGACCTCGATCGCGCCGCCGACCGCGTCATCTGCATCGATAACGGTTCGATTGTGTTTGACCTGCCGCGCGAGGACATTACCGACCGAGCCGGGATCGCCCACTGCACCCAAGCGCAGGCCGCCGAGTTTATGGCTTGCGTCGAAGGCGCCCGTGCCGTCCACCACGCCTACAGCGTGGACGTGCTCGTGCCCAACCGTCGCGATACGCTCGAGGCCTTTCCCGAGATTCCCTGCGATCGGGCAACCATTGATGACTATCTTCGCCTCATGCTGAAAGGGGCTTCGAAATGAAACGCGCCTTTATGTCCGAGCTCGCCATCGTTCGTACGCTCATCCCGAGCATCACGGGCGTCGGCCTATTCATCTTTGTCGTGCTGACCCTTGCCAACGCGTCGGATGGCGATTCCGGCATGAGCGCCGGCGCCTGTGCGGTCAGCGCAATGTCGCCCATCATAATCATGAACTCGCTAGCTGGCTACGATAACCAAAACGGCTGGGAGCGTTATCGAGCAACGTTGCCCTTCTCGCGCAAAGACATTATTTGCGCACGCTACCTGTGCATCGTTGTCTTCTCGGTCGTCATGGCATGCGCGGCTACGCTTCTGAACATCCTCGTCCTTCCGCTCTTCGACCCCATGGGCATCCCTTCGACATGCCAGACGATCTTTGAAATCGCAACCGCCTCGGCGGCATCGATGCTCATCTCCCTCATGATGGTATTCTTGACACAGCCGCTGTTCTTCCGATTTGGACACATGGAGGCGCTGCGCCTATCCCTTGGCCTGTTTGCCCTGTTTGGCTGCGGCACCATGGCAATGCTGAGTTCCTCCAACCCCATCAGCAACTGGCTTATGTCGATTGCCGGGGCGAATCCCGATCCTGCCGTCCTTGGCTGTCTGTGTGCAGGAATTGCCGTACTGGCGCTCGCACTATGCGCAATCAGCTGCACCGTCAGCACCAAGGTTTATCGAGTACGCGATCTGTAGCCACACGAGTCTCAATCCGCGAAGGACGCGATCGCCGCCCCTCCCCGCAAATCCGTGGCAAAGGGCATGTCCCCGGCGTGCGCCACTGTACTACTTGCGCAGCGGCTTGGGCAGTGGAATGCCGGCGGCGATGACGGCCGCGATGATCATGCAGACGATACCCTTGAGTGGGAAGCACATGAGCAGCAGGCCCACGACCATGACGGGCTGACGCATAACGGCGCCCATCGTCGAGGCCGTGCAAACGGCGACGCAAAAGACCGGATCGGCGCCGGTGAGGATAGCAAGGCCATAGCCCAGGCTTACGCCCGAGAAGATAACCGGGAAGAAGTGGCCGCCGCGCCAACCAAGGTTGATGAGGGCGGGCGTCAGCATGGCCTTAACGAGACCGGTCGCGATAAGCACGCCGGCGGGAATGGTCAGATAGGTTTCCATGAGCACGTCGGCCTGCGTCTCGCCGGCAAACATGGTGTAGGGCAGGACCGTGCCGCAGATGGCGAGCGCCAGACCGGCCAGCATGGCTTTGACGACAGGGCGCGCCCCTATTGCATGAGCAAGCGCTTCGCTCGCGTGCTCAGAGACAAAGTACAGCCAGCCGCAGATTGTTCCGATCAGCGACAGAGGAATGAGCCAGGTAAGCTCCAGGTTGCCCACCACGGCAGCCTCGAACCTCGGCATACCCATGCCGCCGCCCATGAGCTGGCCGAGCAGCAGGTAGGTGCCCAGGCCGCCAGCAATCGCGATGCCGTAAACCACGGTCTTTTGCGCCTTAGGCAGCCTGATGGTGATCTCACCGGATTCGGAATCCTCGCCATCGCCGACACCCTGGCCGTCGGTGCTACCGGCAAGCGGCGCCACAAAGCCAAAGACGGGCGCGGTAAAGAGCGCCGTCAGGGCAGCCTGGGTGCCCAGCAACGTGAGCTCCCTAAACTCGGCGCCAAAGCGACGCATGCGGTCGCCGACCCAGCTGCACAGACCGGCGATAACGCCGG
>CAJKGV010000201.1:0-3125 GCA_905199455.1 Collinsella aerofaciens
CCCCGAAGCGATCGACCTTATCGCCAGCACGAGTGCCCACGATGTCGCCTACGTGAGCTGCGACCCGGCCACCCTGGCGCGCGATCTCAAACGCTTTGTCGAAGAAGGCACCTTCTCCCCCGTAAAGATCACGCCAGTCGACCTGTTCCCACAAACCTTCCACTGCGAGACCGTCGTCCACCTTAGGCGCAACTAGCCACTTAATCATTGCTCAGAAAAATCATTGGGAAATCGAGCGTGGCAAGCGGAGGTCTTCGGGGTATAAGACGGCTAATTGTATGCCGCCTATGAAAGGAACCCTCATGCCCAGCGTTGCCGTTCTCGCCGCCGATGGCTTTGAAACTATTGAATGCTTGACCATGGTCGATGTCATGCGTCGCGGCGGCGTGCGTGCCACGCTCGTCTCGATTATGCCCACGCGTGAGGTCGTAAGCTCGCTGCAGATCCCCGTGACCTGCGATGCGCTCTTTGATGAGATCAACTTTGACGAGTACGACTGCGTCGTGCTGCCCGGCGGCCTGCCCGGTGCCACCAACCTGCGCGCCGATCAGCGTGTCTGCGACGTGGTCTGCGAGTTCGCCGCGACCAAGCACGTCGCCGCCATCTGCGCCGCCCCGTTTATCCTGGGCGAGCTCGACCTACTCGAGGGGCGCCACGCCACGTGCTTCCCTGGCTTTGAGAAAAGCTTCCCCGAAGGCGCCTATACTGGCGAGAAGGTCACGCAAGACGGCAACATCATCACTGCCAGCGGCATGGCACAGTCACTCCCCTTTGCATTGGAGCTGCTGCGCACGCTCGTTGGCGACAAGGCCGTCGAGAAGGTCGCCGAGGGCATCCAACTATGATTTTGGCTTCGCAATCGCCGCGCCGCATAGAGCTGATGCGCGAGGCAGGCTACAACATTCGCGTGATTCCCGCGGATATCGACGAAACGCCCTTTGATGGCGAGGCCCCGCTCACGCTTGTCGAGCGCTTGGCACGCGCCAAGGCGGCTGCCGTTGCTGCCGAGTATGCCGAGCCCAAAGAACTGACGGTCGCGGCCGACACCATCGTCACCTTCGACGGCAAGATTTTGGGCAAGCCGGCAACCGAGGGCGAGGCGCGCACCATGCTCCGTGAGCTTTCGGGCCGCACGCACCAGGTCGCAACCGGCGTCTGCATCGTTAAGGCAGGCGATACGGCCGCCCCGCATGCCGCCGAGAGCCTGTCGTTTGTCGATGTGACCGACGTGACGTTCTATGAGCTCACCGACGAGCAGATTGAGCGCTACGTCGCCTCGGGCGAGCCCATGGACAAAGCCGGCGCCTACGGCATCCAGGGCGTCGGCGGGCGCATGCTCGTGCATGATATTTCGGGCGACTTCTACAACGTGGTGGGCCTGCCCATCGCTCGCGTCGCGCGTGCGATTCAAAAACTATCGTAATTGCATCTGGCGCTGGGTATCCCCCAGCGCCTACAATTTCGGCGTACCGTACGGATCCCGACCGGGCACAAGGCCCGGCGGAAAACCGATAGGAGTAAAACATGGATACACTGCTTGAGGCCATTGACGTTTGCGATGTCGATGGCTTTTGCTTTGGCAACTACACGGACGAGGAGGCCGGCACCGGTTGCACCGTAATCGTGGCAACCGAGGGCGCCACCGGCGGTGTTGACGTTCGCGGCGGTGCCCCGGCATCGCGCGAGACCGACCTGCTGCGTCCCGAGAACACTGTGGACAAGGTCCACGCCGTCTGCCTTTCGGGTGGATCGGCCTTTGGCCTGGAGGCCGCAAGCGGCGTCGCCCGCGAGCTCGAGAGCCGCGGCATCGGCCTTCCCGTCGGCCCCACGCAGGTGCCCATCGTGTGCTCCAGCTGCATCTTCGACCTCGCCTTTGGCGACCCCGCCGTACGCCCCGACATTGAGGCTGGCATCTCCGCCGTGCGCGAGGCGCTCGACAACACCCCCACCACGCTCGAGCAGGGCAATGTAGGTGCCGGCACCGGTGCCACCGTGGGCAAGCTCATGGGCCCCGCCACCTGCATGAAGGCCGGTCTGGGCGCTGCCGCCGTGGCACTCGGCCCCGTCAAGGTGGGCGCCGTGGTCTCAGTCAACGCCTGCGGCAATGTCGTCGACCCCTTCACCGGCGAGTGGGTCGCTGGTATGCGCGCCGCAGCAGATAGCGACCAGATCGTCGACATGGAACTCGCAGCCTTTGCCGCCGCCGGATCCATGCAGATGCCGCTCGACCGCACCAACACCACCATCAGCTGCATCGTCACCAACGTTGAGCTCACCAAGGCCCAGGCCACCAAGGTCTCCCAGATGGCCGCAGACGCCTATGCCCACGCCATCCGCCCCACGCACACCACCAACGACGGCGACACCATCTACACCCTCGCCAGCGGCAAACTAGACGCTCAGACAAGCGCCGCCGTACCCCTAGACCTGCTGGGCATGCTCGCCGTAAGGGCCCTACAGACCGCCATCGTAAACGGAGCCAAAAACGCCAAAACCTCCCACGGCATACCCGGCGCCGCAAAGTAAACTAGCTCGTCCGGTTGCCCGGTGGGGTTTGGTTGTGTTTGCTGCTCTACAGTCCTGGCTCGCACGAAGAGCACATTAAGTGCTCTTCGGCTCGTGCGGAACTCGCGACAAACATAACCAAACCCCACCGGGCAACCTACCAACCAGATTCTTTTCAGCCCAGGCCCCTTTGTACCACGCGTCCAAGATCTTCAAATTCAAACAATCCCAGAATCGATACTTATAGCAGAGGCCCCTTGGCCTTTAGTTTGATACAAGTTCCGCACGAGCCGGAAAGCACTTAATGTGCTTTCCGTGCGAGCAGGACTGTTCGCAGTAGCAAACTAAAGGCCAAGGGGCCCAGTCAACCTATCAGCAGCAATTACTCAGCAGCTAGTTGAATTTGAAGATCTTTGAGGCAAGATGGTATAGGCCGAGTGTGGTTTTGTCTCCGGCCCGTCCATGCAGGTTGGTAAAGAATCCGACTACGCCGTAGCGAGCGCGACGATACATGCGCTCGTCGTACTCCTTCAGGTCCTTCCACAGCGTCTTCAGGCGCTCATCGGCACAATCTTCCTCGGAAAGCTTGGTGAGCACCGAGCAAATCGCCATCATCATGG
>CAJKGV010000202.1:0-3124 GCA_905199455.1 Collinsella aerofaciens
AGAGTGCATCGGCCGCGACCAAGTCCGCTAAGGTCACCGCGGCCCAGCCCGACGCCCCCGCCACCGCTTCCAAGCCTGCCGAAGGCAAAAAGACCAAGGAGCAAAAGCGTGCCGAGGCTCAGGCCCGTGCCGCGCTCAACAAAAAGCTCAAGGGCGTGCGCAACCAGCTCAAGAAGATCGAGACGGAGCTCGATAAAAAGCGAGCCCGCTATGACGAGCTTATGGAATTGATGGCAAGCGAAGAGCTTTATGCCGATCAGGACAAGTTCAACGCCGCGCTGGGGGAATATAACGGCCTTAAGCAAGAGCTGCCCAAGCTCGAGGACGAATGGCTGGAGCTTTCCACCCAGATCGAAGAGGAGACCGCACGTGAACTCTCGTAAGGCCGCTGCCGTGGCGATGAGCATCATCGCCATCGCCTGTCGCATCTGCGGCATTTTTATGAGTGCGATGACCGTGCTGTTGTGCTTTAGCGGCCTCACCGCCAAGCTGCAGATCGTGGGCTTTGTCGTTGAGCTTTCGCGCGCGCTGCCGAACGCCATCGCCGGCTACGGCGTCATCACGTCGCCCTTTGGCGGTGTGTTCCGCCTGGATTATGCTATCGTCGCCGTCATTCTGTTTGTAATTGACTACCTGCTCACGCGCGCTTCGCGCCGCGTCCGCTAGGGGAGCGCCATGTCCAGCAGCTACATCATGAACCTGCTCGCCAGCGCCGTCGCCGTCATTGTGGGCATCGTCATCCACGAGAGCGCGCACGCCGCCGCGGCCTGGGCACTCGGCGATAAGACGGCCCGTTCGCGCGGTCGTGTCTCGCTCAACCCGCTCAACCATATCGACCCATTCGGTACCATTCTCCTGCCGCTGCTGATGCTCGCCGCCGGAGGCCCGGTGTTCGCCTTTGCCAAGCCGGTGCCTGTCTACCTCAACAACCTCAAGCACCCCAAGCGCGACGAGGTCCTGGTGAGCGTTGCCGGCCCCGCATCGAACATCGCGCTCGCCTGTCTTGCCGCGGTCCTCATGCGCCTAGCCTATGGCAGCCTCTACACCAGCATGTCCTTTGCCCTGGCGTCACAGATCATGAACTTCGGAGCCACCTTTATCGTGGTCAACCTGTCGCTCGCGTTCTTCAACCTCATCCCGATCCCGCCGCTCGATGGCTCGTCGATCATCGTGCCATTCCTCAAAGGCAAGGCGCTCAACAACTACTATCACCTGCAGCAATACGCCATGCCCATCCTCATCATTGTGCTGTACCTGCTGCCTATGTGGACCGGCATCGACGTGATCGGCCGCTATTTCGACGTTACCGTGTATCCGCTCGCTGAGCAGCTGCTCAACTTCGCAATCGCCGGCATCTAAGGTAAACTTACAGGTCGACCGTGCAAAACGGTCGTAACATGCACTCAAACCGCGCCGCGAAGGCGCCGTCAAAGGAGGTCGAAGATGTCGTATCGCGTGTCGACGCAGGTCTACAGCGGACCGTTCGACCTGCTGCTGCAGCTGGTAACCCGCCAAAAAGTTGATATCGGCGCCATCTCGATCAGCGAGGTGGCCGAGCAATACCTGGCCGAGGCCGAGCGCATCGAGGCGCTGGACCTGGACGTGGCGAGCGACTTTTTGCTGGTCGCGGCAACCCTTTTGGATATCAAGGCCGCCTCTCTGGTGCCGCAGGAGGCCCCGCGCAAAGTCGATGACGACGATGACGAGTTCGACGAAGACCTTGAGGAGCTCAGCACGCTTGACGGCGACGCGCTGCGTGAGGTCCTGATCCAGCGCCTGATTGCCTACAAGCAGTTTAAAGGCGCGGCTGCGGCCCTCGGTGCGCGCATGCAGGCCGAAAGCCGCATGCATCCGCGCGTGGCCGGCCCCGACCCCGAGTTCCTAGGCCTTATGCCCGACTATCTTGCCGGCATCACGCTGCGCGGTCTCGCCGTCATCTGTGCCGACCTGGACGGCAAGCGCCAGACCTTCCTGCTGGAGGCCGAGCATGTGGCGCCGCATCGCGTGCCGCTCGACCTGACCGTGGCCTCAGTCGACCGCTTTACCATGGCGCACCAAACCTGCACCTTCCGCGAGCTACTGGACGGCGATGCCACCACCGAGCAGCTCGTCGTCACCTTCCTGGCCATGCTTGAGCTCGCCAAGCGCGGCTCGCTCACGCTGAGCCAGGACGAGATCTTCGGAACCATCTGCATCAACCGAGTCGAGGGAGCCGAGGCATACGTGCCCGGCGAGGGCCCCGAGCTCACCGAATAGGAGCGGCAACCATGTCAAACCTTTCCACGCTGGAGGCAAACAGCCTCAAAGGCGCCTTGGAGGCGCTCCTGCTGGTGTCGAGCGATCCGGTGAGCGCGCCCGCGCTGGCTGGAGCGCTGGATATCGCCCCCGGCGAGTGCGCATCGCTGCTCGCTGAGCTCAAAGTTGAGTACGAGGAGGCCAACCGCGGCTTTCAGCTACGCGAGGTCGCCGGCGGCTGGCGCCTGTTTACGCACCCCGCCTACCACGACGTGGTCGAGGCCTATGTGTTGAGCTGGGACACGCAAAAGCTGTCGCAGGCGGCGCTCGAAACCCTGGCCGTTATCGCATACCACCAGCCCGTAACACGCGAGGTGGTTAAGGGCATCCGCGGCGTCAACTCGGACGGCGTCATCGCTTCCCTCGTAGACAAGGGCCTGGTGCGCGAACTCGGCCGCGACCCCCAGCGCGGTCAGGCCATCATCTACGGCACGACCAACGCCTTCTTGGAGAAGTTTGGCCTGCGCTCCACCCGCGACCTGCCCGATCTGGAGCAGTTTGCGCCCGACGAGCAGTCGCGTCAATTTATCCGCGAGCGCCTGAGCGGCCGCAGCATTCAGTCTACGCTCGAGGAGCAGGCCGAGGACCTGGACGAAGAGCGCGAGCTGATCGATACCGATGTTGAGGACATTGAGGCAGTCGAGGACGAGGAGACCCCGGTCGTAGACGAGACCTCGGAGGATATGCATGACGAGGATTAATGAAGCAGGGGAGACGCGCATCGCTGGCGCCCCGGGCACGCCTGCGTCCGACGCCCAGCCCGTCTACCCGCATACCATGCGCCTGCAGCGCTTTTTGGCGCGCGCGGGCGTGGCGAGCCGCCGCGGCT
>CAJKGV010000203.1:0-3116 GCA_905199455.1 Collinsella aerofaciens
ACCGGCTTTAAGCCGTCGCGCACGTCCGGCAGGGCGCGCGCCGTGATAACCGACATCGAATACTCGATGAACGACTGCTTCATCTCGCGACCGAACTCCGAAATCTGGAGCTGGCCGCCGTTGATGTCCTCGCCGGCCGAGGCGCCACGATCGACTTCGCCAAAGCTCTCCTCGAGCTCACCGTCGTCGTCCTCTTCCTCATCATCATCGGCATCGGGGTTATAGGCGTCCGGATCGCCGTCCTCGCCCTGCTCAGCACGGGCAAGCAGGCGCTTCAGATCATCGGGCATACCGGCATCGCCGGCCTCGTCCATACCCTCGCTATTGTTGATATCGTCTGCCACGTTACCTCCTCTTAAGCATCAAGGAATCGTGCATCATGTGCGTGTTTTTCAATGTACTCGCGGCGATAGCCGACCTCGGAACCCATCAGCTCGCGCACGGCGCGGTCCGCCACCACGGCGTCTTCGATCGACACACGCTGCAGGATGCGGGTCTTGGGGTCCATCGTCGTCGAGGCGAGCTGCTTGGGGTCCATCTCGCCCAGGCCCTTGTAGCGCTGGACGGTATAGCCCTTGCGCTTTTTGGTGATCTTGCCGTCCTTGGCCTTGCCGTCCTCGTCGTTATCGTCGGGGTTCAGGCCCAGGCTCTGGATGGTGTCGCGCAGGATCTCGTCTTCGGGCTGGCGGCCGTTGGGATACACGTAGTGGATCTTGTTGCGCACCTTAATGCCAAAGATGGGCGGGCAGGCAACATAGACGTAGCCGGCATCGATCAGCGGACGCATGTACTTGTAGAAGAACGTCAGCAGCAGGATGCGGATATGCGCACCGTCGACGTCTGCATCGGTCATGATGATGATCTTGTGGTAGCGCGCCTTGGTGATATCGAAATCGCCGCCGTCGCCGGCACTCGTCGTGACGCCGCAGCCGATCGCGGTAATCAGCGACTGGATGGTGTCACTCGAGAACGCGCGATGGTCACCAACGCGTTCGACGTTCAAAATCTTGCCGCGCAGGGGCAGAATCGCCTGGATGTCTCGGCGACGGCCGTCCTTGGCCGAACCGCCTGCCGAGTCGCCCTCTACGATGAAGAGCTCGGTCAGCTCGGCATCGCGCACCGAGCAGTCGGCGAGCTTACCGGGCAGGGACGCCGTCTCGAGCAGGCTCTTGCGGCGGGTCGCCTCGCGCGCCTTGCGGGCGGCATTGCGCGCCTTGCAGGCCTGCTGCGCCTTCTTGACGATCTCGCGAGCGGGCTTAGGATGCTCCTCGAGGTAATCGACAAGGCCGTCGGTCACAATCTTGAGCGTGAGCGCGCGCATATAGGAGCTGCCGAGCTTGGCCTTGGTCTGGCCCTCAAACTGCGGATCGGGCAGCTTGACCGAGATAACGGCCGAAAGGCCCTCGCGCACATCGTCGCCGGTCAGGTTGGCGTCTTTTTCCTTGAGCAGGTTCTGCTTGCGCGCGTAATCGTTGATCACGCGGGTGAGCGCGGTACGGAAGCCCTCAAGGTGCATGCCGCCTTCGGGGGTGTAGATGTCGTTGGCAAACGACATGACGTTCTCGCCGTAGCCGCTATTCCACTGCAGGGAAACCTCGACCTCGCCCATCTTGGCCACAGGCGCGTCCGGGTCCGATTTGCCCTCGATGTAGATGGGCTCCTTAAAGGCCTCGGGGACGTCCTTGCCCTCGTTGAGGAACTTGACGAAGTCGATGATGCCGCCCTCGTAGCAAAACTCCTCCACGTGGGGAGTCGCTTCGCGCTCGTCGGTCAGCACGATTTTGAGGTTCTTATTGAGGAACGCCGTCTCCTGCAGACGGTTATGCAGCGTATCGAAATCGTAGATGCAGGTCTCGAAGATCTCATCGTCGGGCCAGAAGGTGACGGTGGTGCCCGTCGAATCCGAGGTGCCCACGACCTCCATCTTCTTGACGGTCTTGCCGCGCGAGAACTCCATCTCGTAGGTGTTGCCATCGCGACGAACCTGAACGACCACGCGCTTGGACAGTGCGTTGACGACGGAGATGCCCACACCGTGCAAGCCACCCGAGACCTTATAGGCCGAGTTATCGAACTTACCGCCGGCGTGCAAGATCGTCATGACGACCTCGAGCGTCGGGATCTTTTTAACAGGGTGCTCGTCGACGGGGATGCCACGCCCGTTGTCGACGACCGTGATGGAGTTGTCGGCGTGGACCGTCACCTGGATCTCGGTGCAGAAACCGGCCATGGCCTCGTCGACGGAGTTGTCAACGATCTCCCACACCAGGTGATGCAGACCGCTGGCGCTCGTCGAGCCGATATACATGCCCGGGCGCTTACGAACGGCCTCGAGACCTTCGAGAATCTTAATCTCGCCGCCATCGTAATCGTTTTCGTTTGCCACACGTCCTCCTTCAGTCAAGAAAATGTGTACAGCCTTACTAGTTTATCGTAAAAAAATACCCTCGGGAACGAGGGTATTTGGCTCTACAAGGCCACCAGATGCGATTTAAGGCTCTTTTTTACTTTGCACGCCCTTGGCCCACTCGGCACTGGCTCTCATGGCATTCTCGAGGGCCTCGCGCAGTTTTTGGTCTTCGATGGGCGCCACTTGGCGCTCAATCTCGGTGCGCTCGGCCTCACTTAGGTCGGCGTGCGGGGCCGGCGGGCGCTCGGTCGTCGCCGGGCGCAGGCGCTCCTTGGCGGCGGGCGGCGTGTGACCGGGTGCGGTGGTTTTGAACACCAGGCCGTCCACATGCGCACCGGCGCGCTCCATGCGCGCGCGGATGATCTCACGCAACAGCGTCATTTCCTGCGTCCACGAGGGCGAATCGAGATATACCAGCAGCTCATTGGACTCGGGCAGGTAGCGCAGACCCGTCACATGCCGCCCCTCGCGCGTGCCCGAGCACACCGCGTTCCACGCGCGATAGACCGCGCGCGACTCCTCGGCAGCTTCCATCTGCGCACGGCGCTCAGGCGTCGCCGACGCCAGGATGCGCTGGCGCTCTGCGTTCAAAAACCCACTGAAGGCGACCGTCTCGCTCTCGCGCTCGTAATTAGCACGTCTCACCCATGCTCACCACCTTGGCTCGATCAAGCAGGTCATCGGTAAAGTACCCCAGGTTGGTCGT
>CAJKGV010000204.1:0-3065 GCA_905199455.1 Collinsella aerofaciens
ACCACGCTCGTGCGCGGCGTTGGCGTGGGCATCGACATGTTCGACTGCGTGCTGCCGACGCGCACCGGCCGTATGGGCACGGCGTTCTCCAGCGAGGGTCGCCTCAACTTCCGCAACGCGCGCTTTGCGCACGATGACGGCCCCATCGACCCCACCTGCACCTGTCCGGTGTGCACGGGCGGCTACAGCCGCGCGCTCATCCGTCACATGGTCACGCAGAAGGAGATGCTCGGCGGCATCCTGCTTTCGATGCACAACATCTACTACCTGCTCAACCTTATGCAGCGTGCCCGCCAGGCCATTATCGAGGGCCGCTACGGCGCGTTTGTGAGCGACTGGATGAACAGCCCTGCGGCGGTGGACTACTAAGGGCGACAGACACGCTTGCAGAGCGTGGGCAACGGCAAAGGCTGAGCGGCAGCCGCTCGTCGCATTCGCGGACGCCGGCTGCGCGACCGCTGACCGATGCCTTGCAAGCGCATGATGCATCGTGGGTACCATACCGAATAGTTGATGTTCGGGCGGGTGTTTGACGCATGGCGTCGACCCCGCCCGCTTCTATTTTCGATAGGAGTGCCCCATGATTAAGAATGAGAACGTCGAGGGCGAGCCTGCCTACGACGAGACGTACCGCCGTGGTCCCGTGGTCATGCGCGGCCCCATGATTCCTAAGGACAACACCTACGCCAACCTGCTGGCGCCCGAGGAGTCGACCGACTGGTTGCATGCCGATCCGTGGCGCGTACTGCGCATCCAGGCCGAGTTTGTCGATGGCTTTGGCGCACTTGCCGAGTTAGGGCCTGCGGTGACCATCTTCGGTAGTGCCCGTACGCCCAAGACCGATCCGCTCTACAAAGCGGCGCGCACGGTCGGCCGTAAGATTGCCCAGCGCGGCGTGGCGGTTATCACCGGTGGCGGCCCCGGCATCATGGAGGCGGCCAACAGGGGAGCGGCGAGCGTCAACGGCAAGTCAGTTGGTTTGGGCATTGAGCTGCCGCACGAGCAGGGGCTCAACAAATACGTGAACCTCGGTATGGACTTCCGCTACTTCTTTGTGCGCAAGACCATGTTCGTCAAATACAGCTCGGGCGCTATTGTGTTTCCCGGCGGGTTTGGCACGCTCGACGAGATGTTCGAGGTGCTCACGCTGGTGCAAACGCACAAGGTCAAGCGCATGCCGCTTGTGCTGGTAGGCAGCGAGTACTGGCAGGGCCTATTCGACTGGCTTAACGGTCCGGTGATGGACGCCGGTATGATCAGCCCGCTCGATCCGGAGCTGGTGCACATCACCGACGACCTCAACGAGGCCGTCGACATCGCCCTGAGCGGGCTGATGTAGGGTAGGTAAAATGGGACGGGGCTAAAAGACTGGTCTGAAACGTTTGATACCAGTCTTTTTAGCCCCGTCCCAAATGAACTGCTTCTAAGTTGCGGTGGAATAGGGATTGATTTGCGGCTGATAAGCCAAAAACAGTCCCTATTCCACCGCAACTGATGTGGGCGTCCCTAGTGAGTTGGCTGGTAGCGGGGGCAGTAGCTGATGGCGATGGCATCGACGCCTACGTGGGTGGCGATGGTGCAGCCGATGGGGCCGGTGCCGGCGTCTACGTAGTCCTGGCCCGCGAGCGCCTCGTTGACAAGTTCCTGCTCCTCGGCGGCGCCGGTCGTGAGCACGCGCACGCTTGAGCCCGGGTGCTCGTCCAAAAACGCGAGGCAATCTGCCATGGTGTTGGCGACGATGCGCTTGGCGCCGCGGCCCTTTTTGATCGCCTTGATCTCGCCCGACTGCCACTCCGGCGAAACGGCCAGGCGAATGTTGAGCATATGCGTGAGCTGGCCGGCGAGCTTGGGCGCGCGGCCGTTCTTAACGAGGTTCTCGAGCGTGCGGGGAATCAGCAGCAGGTGGGCGTCGGGCAGCGTCGCGCGGATCTGCGCCTCGGTTTCGTCCAGGCTGCGGCCATCTTCGCGCATGGCCCGCGCATACTCCACCAGCAGGCCCTCGGCGCCCGAGCCAGTGCGCGAATCGATGCAGCGAACGTCGAGCTCGTGGGTCTCGGCGACCAGGCATGCGTTGGAATAGCAGGCGGACCATTCGCTGCACAGCGAGATAAAGATCGCGCTGTCGTGGCCGTCAGCACGCACGCGGTCAAAGAGTGCCTTGAACTCGCCGGCACTCGGCTGCGAGGTGTGCGGCAGCTGCTCGGAGCCGGCCATGCGGGCGACGTACTCTTGGGCGGTAATCTGCACCTGGTCGAGCAGGTCCTCGCCCTCGATAATCACATGCAGTGGAATCACGTAAATGCCGAGCTCTTGGGCACGGGCGGGGGAGATGTCCGACGTGGAGTCGGTTATGATGGCAAAAGACATAATTGCACCTTTCGTTGGGGCGCTTTCGCGCCGCCTTCTGAGAGCAAAGTGCGACAAGTATAGTGGAGTTGCTCTACATTGCTAGGTTCAATTGTTGAATAGTCAACAGTTTGAAGTGTCGGTGTGGAAATCATCAACTGGGGAAGAGGGATGCCGATGGCGGCATTACAGCTATGCGAGCGGCCGATTGTGTTGTTCGATTTTGACGGCACGGTGGCAGATACGGGTCGGGCGGTGATGACCTCGACGCGCAAGACGCTTGTCGCGCGCGGGTTTTCGGAGGCGCAGATGGGTGACCTGCGTCGCATGATCGGGCCTCCGCTGTGGAAGAGCTTCCATGACTTTTATGGCTTTTCCCGCGAGGAGTCGCTCGTGGTGGCCGACGAGTACCGTGCCTTTTTTGATGAGCTGGGACCGGAAGAGTATCCCGTGTTCGATGGAATGCCCGAGCTGCTCGATGGCCTTGTCGCGCAGGGGCATCGCTTGGCCGTGACGACGTCACGCATGGAGGCAAAGTGCATTGACATGGTGGGCGAGCTGGGGCTTTGCCAGTTCGAAGCTGTGGTTGGCATGAATCCGCCGCAGGGACGCGAGACCAAGGCCGATTCGGTTCGCGATGCCCTGGCGGCGCTCGGCGCGACGGCCGACGATGCCGTGATGATCGGCGATCGCTTTAACGATGTGGAGGGCGCGCACGC
>CAJKGV010000205.1:0-3010 GCA_905199455.1 Collinsella aerofaciens
GCAGCCTCAGCAGACGACGTATTTGCCTCGCACGGCTCAGCCTCGTTACGAGTCGCGCGAGCCGTATCGCGAGTACCCCAAGTCGATTCCGCAATATGGCGAGGACGAGGAGAAGAGGCCGTCGCGTTCGTCGAGCGTGATCAAGAAGATCCTCATCGTACTGGCGATCTTCTTTGCGCTGTCGGTTGTGTTTGCCATCGTGTCGGGCATGCTCAACAAGCGAGGAAGCTCAACGGCCGATACCGCTGCCGAGCAAACCGAGTCCGCCTCGTCTGGCACCGTCGATTTGAGCGATATCCCGGGGCAGTACTGGTCCAACGCCAAGAAGATCCTCAAGTCGCGCGGCGCCGATCTTTCGAATGCCGTGGTCCTGACTGATGATGGCTCAACGCCCGTCGTCGATGCCAACTGGGTCGTTACTTCTGCCTACTATAACGACAACGGCAACCTCGAAATTCAACTCACGCACAAGAACAGCTCGGGCAACTCGTCCGACGGCCAAAGCGGTACCGACAGCTCGAGCTCCAATACGCTGGAGGACTTGAGCAACAAGGCACAGGAGTTGGGAGACAAGGCGCAAGAGCTGGGCGACACGGCACAAAACCTGGGCGATACCGCGCAGAACTTGGGCGGCATGGCGATGGATGCCTGGAACGCCCTGCAAAACGGCATCTCGGGCGCGCAGGGAAACTAGCGGACGAGCGGAGCGGGGCTACAGCTGCTCTGCTGGACGGTCGGGCGAGCTAAAGCCCGAATCAAACGTGACGACGCATGAGACGTCGGGCCGGCGCTCGTGCACGATGCGCGTGACGAGCTCCAGTAGCTCCTCGTCGGATATGTCAAAGCCGTCGGGACGCACAAGGTCAAACGAAACGAACCCGTCGTGCTCGTGCAGGTCGTGGATGGAGAGCGCGGGATCGATCTGCATGACGCCGCGCTTGACCCAGCCGCGCAGGTCGTCGCCGGTTGTCGCGATGGGGTCGCAGTGCAGCGTGATATCGATGCCCATCTGGCGCTTGATGTCGTGCTCGATGGTGTCCAGAATCTCGTGGTGCTCAAATGCGTCGCCCTCGCCAGGCATCTCCACGTGGGCGCTGGCAAACTGACGACCGGGGCCGTAGTCGTGCACCATCAGGTCGTGTGTGCCCAAGACCTGTGGATAGGACATGATCTTGTCGCGGATTGCCTGGACGAGCTTGGGGTCGGGCGCTTGCCCCAGCAACGGGCTGATGGCGTCGCGCACTAGGCCCATGCCGCTGATGCAGATGAAGATGCCCACACCCAGGCCTGCCCAGCCATCGAGGTCAAAGCCGGTCGTCTGCGAAATAAGCGCCGCCACCAAGACCGAGCCCGAGGTGATGACGTCGTTTTTGGAGTCCTGTGCCGTGGCGATGAGCGTCTCCGAGTCGATGCGATCGCCCAGCGTGCGGTTGAACGCTGCCATCCAGAGCTTAACGAGCATGGACGTGGCCAGTGCCGCAAGGGAAATAAACGTGTAAGCGGTGGGCGAGGGCTTGATGATCTTAGTGACCGACTCGAGGATCAGATTGATGCCGACGGCGCAAACCAGGACGGCGACGAACAGGCCGGCTAGGTACTCATAGCGACCGTGGCCATAGGGGTGGCCTTCGTCTGCCGGGCGGCTGGCAAGGCGGAACCCGAGCAGACTCACGATGTTGCTCGAGGCATCGGAGAGGTTGTTGAAAGCATCGGCGATGAGGGAGACGGAGCCGGCGAGCAGGCCCGCGATGCCCTTGGCCAGGCACAGGGTGATGTTGAGGCCAATGCAGACGAGGCTTGCGGAAAAGCCCGCGTTGGTGCGGCAAGATGCATCGACCGGCTCGCTCTCGCTGCCGGGAACAAGCGTATGTACCAGCCGATTTACAAATAGCATAGCGGTCGTCCTCACAATCATGTTTAAGGGGATAGTGTAGCTCGCGCGGGGGCGCCGTGCACCGATGCTCAGAAAATGCAGCAATGGTCTGCCGGTGCTAACGAGCGAGCCTTCTCGTCTGCCTGGGTGGTCCATTTTGGGCCACATGGGTATGGGCATGTGCCTGTTTGCTCGACATACTTAATGTCGACAGCTTTGTGCAAAGGAGGACGTTTCCATGGACGAGATGTTTGCCATTAAATGTCAAAACTGCGGCGGCCCTATGTACTCGCACCAGGCTAAGCGCGGCTTTGAGTGCGCCTATTGCGGCACGGTGGTTCCGTGGCAGGCGGACGCCGGAGAGCCCAAGAGCGCTTTGGGCATTCGCCATACGCCGTTGACGGTGATGGATGGACTGCTCAAACTCACGCATGTGTCGCAACTCGAGCGCCCGGAGGACCCGGACTGGTATTTCTTCAATGCGCACTGGCGCAATCAGTCGGTCCTGGAACATCTGCTGTGGGAGGATCGCGGCACGGCGCAGGAGTTCCAAGAGGCCACGCATGTGAGCATTCCTTGCCCCTTCTGCGGAGCGTCCTTTGAGGGCGAGTCAACGCAGCGTGTGTTTGAGTGCCCGTCCTGCGGCAATAAGATCGGCATTGCGGACCTGCTCAAGCCGGGGACGTTTAGCAAGCGCCTGACCATGGGCGTTGGTGCGGAGTATGTGCCCGAGCAGGGTATTCCCTGCGAAATCTCGCCGCAGCAGGCACGTGCCAACGCGCTGCAGCTGGTGCGCCAGTATCCGGATGCTTTTGCCGGGCACGACGTGGAAGACGCGATCCAAAACGACATGATGCTCTTCTATTTCCCCATGGCGCTGGCGGACTTGCGCATGATGGCGAGCTTCCCGGGCAAGGGCCTGAGCAAGGAGACCCTGGTGTACTACGAGGTGCTCGACTGGGCGTATCCCAGGGCAAACTACCTGGACGTTCGCCTCCTGGGCATTTTGGAGCCGTGGGACTTTGCCAAGGTCGGTCCGTTCGATCCCGCCATGCAGGAAGGCGACTTTCGCGTCGTCTCCGTCGATGCGTCTACCAAGGACCAGGTGGTCATTGATAAGCTGGCGCTCGACGTTGC
>CAJKGV010000206.1:0-2996 GCA_905199455.1 Collinsella aerofaciens
CGCGCGCTGACGCCCCATTTTGAGGGACTCGAAGGCCTTAAGGCCGGCGAAGACGTGCGCGCCAAGATTGCGGCATCACTCGAGGGCAAGCTCGAAACCGATGCCTGCACGGCCCAGCTCGAGTTTGTGCACGACGCGGACGGCGCTCCGGGCACGGCAATGGCCGAGGGCGAAACATTTGCCGCAGGAACGTACTGGGTGCGCGTGAACGGTCTCTTGGGCGACGCGGCGCAGAACTACACGCTCGCCAGCGACGGAGCCGCAAGCTTTACTGTGACGACTTCGGGCAACGCGGGCGACACCGGCAACGGTACCGGCGGCGGCAACGGCAACGATGCCGCCACGGACAGCGCCGACAAGAACGGCAAAGGCAACAAGAGCAAGGGATCAGGCGAAAAGCTTGCCGGCACAGGCGACGGCTCTGGCATCGCCGCCGGGCTCGCTGCCGCCGCCGTAGCGACAACGGTCGCCGGCGCGGCAATGCTTGCCAACGACCGCGAAAACGCTGGGGACGGTAGCGAATAGGCAAGCCGGCCTTTTAGACACATCGACTCAATGGGGGGCGCAGGACACCGTTCTGTGCCCCCGATTTTTACCTTGGCCCGAACGCCGCCATAGGCTACATCACCATGTTCAGCGCGTTAACAAACTCCTGGGCCTTCGCACGGCTGCTCAGACTAAAGACGCAAGCGGTTAACAGTCGATTGCGCAGAAAAACATCGCGGCCTTTGATTCTATTGACGCCCGTAATGTCCTTAAGATAGACAATCTCGGTGTGCTTGCCGCCGAAAGTGCCCTTCTTAAGCACCTCAATGCGGTTAGGGTAGATCTTGACGTCTTTAAACCTACCCGAACCCTTGTCCTGAAACAGCAAGGTGTTGTTGTCCATGCGTGCCACTCCCATGGGGTTCGCTAAAACTGCCTCTATGGCCACATTTTAGTCACCGCAAGGCTCCCATGCGAAGGTGCCAGACAGCACAGCAATTCGTGTCCGCGCGAGGCTTTAAACTAAATGCGATAAAGATGCATTCCACAAGAGGAAAGTGGGGCGACAGTGATGGGTGAACTGGTAAACCGCGGGGAATCGACAATCGTGCCCGAAGGTTTTTACAAGCAGGTTTCCTCGATTCTCAACGCCGCTCGCAACAAGGCCTATACCGCCGTTAACTTTGCGATGGTTGAGGCATATTGGGAGATCGGCAAGAGCATTGTTGATGAGCAGGGCGGAAAGGCGCGCGCCAAGTATGGAGAGGCGCTGCTCAAGGCCCTCGCAATCAGACTTACCAAGGATTTTGGTAAAGGTTTTGAAGCAAGAGAGCTGCGCAAAATGCGTCAGTTCTATCTTGCATTTCCAATTCGGGACTCACTGCGTCCCGAATTGAGCTGGACACATTACCGCAGGTTGATACGCATTCCTGACCCCGAACCTCGCACCTGGTACATGAACGAATGCGCCGACTCTCGCTGGAGCACGCGCCAGCTCGAACGCCAGATCAACACCATGTTCCGCGAGCGCCTACTTGCCAGCAAAGACAAGGAGGCTGTCACCCAGGAAATCCAAAAGAGCGCCCCAGCTCGTCGCCCCGAGGATATCATCCGCGATCCATATGTACTGGAGTTTTTAGGTTTCTCGGACGATACTGCGTTTCGCGAGAGCGATCTAGAGCAGGCGCTCATCACACATCTTCAGAAGTTCCTGCTGGAGCTTGGCCGTGGCTTCGCTTTCGAGGCGCGCCAAAAGCACATCACCTTTGATGGGCGCCATTTCTATATTGACCTTGTTTTTTACAACTATCTGATGCGCTGCTTCGTGCTCATCGACCTTAAGACCGATGACCTTACGCATCAGGACCTGGGCCAGATGCAAATGTATGTGAACTACTACACGCGTGAGCTCATGAACGAAGGCGACAATCCGCCCATAGGCATCGTGCTCTGCGCGGACAAAAGCGATTCGATCGTCGAGTACACGCTGCCCGAAGACAACGACCAAGTGTTTGCCGCCAAATACCTGCCGTATCTTCCAAGCAAGGAAGAGCTGGCGCGCGAGCTGAGTGCCGAGTACCGCGCCATCAACGAAGCGACTAATGGCGAAGCGCAAGGGTAGCAGCACGTTGCGACCGAAACCACCGCAGCCGTCGCAGGCGCACCCGCGGTTGAGGCGCACGCTACAAAACAATACCGGTCATGGACGCCGGTAACGACATTCTAGCCGTGGCTGGCGAGCGTGACCTGACAGGCAAAGACGCGGCCTTCGTCTGATGTGGGCCCATTGGCTGCCACAGAAAAGGACCGGTTGCAGCCGGCCCTCAAGACACTTGCACCTGCGTTGCCCGCGCTTCCGAAGTGTGACTAACTGAGGAGCGGGTTCCGTGGCACAACCTGATCTTGCCCAGCGAGGCGGCCCTTTTGCAGCCGGTCCACCGTTTATTTACATCTACCCCCTGCCAAACTACCGGATGGCAGCCCCCATGTCTGCGAGCCGTCCCGTGCTGCGCTTCCCTACTTCCCAAAGATCGCAGCGAGCAAGCCCTTACGTTTGGGCTTTTCTTCTCGGTAGGAACCCTCGGCAACCGCTGCAACCTGGCGCGGTTGCTCGCCGCCTCCACGGCGCACAATCTGGTATAGGAACGGCGATTTAACGTATTTGACCTCGATGGGCGTGGCATGCACGGTGCTTTCGCCGGACAGATGCAGGCTCGGATTGAGCGGCGCCACGATATGCGTTTCGCGCTTGTCGCTAAACACCACCGCGGCCGCACGACCCGTCTGGCCGTTTACGGCAATGCGCACCTGCTCGCCGTCGCGGCTATCCGTTGCCGGACGGTCGACAAAGTAGACCGGCACCATCACCAGGCCATCCTTATGCTTGCGGGCCTTGCGCGCCCAGGTTCGGATGCTCTTTTTATTGAGCCCCAGTACGGCCTCGGCGTCGTTGCCCGCAACGTCGAGCGCCAGCTTATCAATGACCACCTGGTCCTTGGTAGACGCATCGA
>CAJKGV010000207.1:0-2970 GCA_905199455.1 Collinsella aerofaciens
ATATCTAGGGGAGGATCGCGATGCAGGCAGATTCCGCTCAGCAGCAGGGCCTTTATCGCCCCGAATTCGATCACGATGCGTGTGGCATCGGCGCGCTTGCCGATATCAACGGTGAGCGCCATCACCAGATTCTGGACGACGCGCTGTCCATTCTGGTCAACTTGGAGCACCGCGGCGGTACGGGACTCGAGAAGAACACCGGCGACGGCGCCGGCATCCTGTTCCAGGTTCCGCATCACTTTTTCCGCAAAGAGGCTCAAAAGTGCGGCCAGATTCTGCCGGCAGAGGGCGACTATGGCGTGGCCATGCTGTTCTTCCCGCAGGACGACAAGGGCGTAGAGGATGCCCGCCGCGTGTTTGAGGAGGGCTGCGCCGAGGCCGGCGTGCCGCTGCTCTTTTGGCGCGAGGTGCCGGTCGACCCGCACGACCTGGGCGAGACAGCCCGCGCCTGCATGCCCACTATCCTGCAGGCTTTCCTGGGCCGTCCGGACGACACGCCCGCCGGCGACGCCTTCGAGCGCCGCCTGTACGTGTGCCGCCGCACCATCGAGAAGAAGGCTGACGCCGAGTTTGCCCTGCGCAACAAGATCTTCTATGTGTGCTCCATGAGCTCGCGCACCATCGTGTACAAGGGCATGTTGGTCGCCACGCAGATGCGCCGCTTCTTCATCGATCTCAACGACGCCGCCGTCAAAACGGCCGTGGCGCTCGTCCACTCACGCTACTCCACCAACACCACGCCCAGCTGGGAGCGCGCGCACCCCAACCGCTTTATCATCCACAACGGCGAGATCAACACCCTCAAGGGCAACGTCAACTGGATTCGCGCCCGCGAGCCCAATCTGTACAGCCCCGTGCTGCAGCACGATCTTGAGCGTGTGATGCCCATCATCAACCGCGAGGGCTCCGACTCCGCGATTCTGGACAACGTGCTCGAGTTCTTGGTCATGAACGGCCGTCCGCTCACGCGTGCCGCATCCATGCTGCTGCCCGAGCCGTGGGACCACAACGACAGTCTGAGCGAGGAGCGCCGCGCCTACGACGCCTACCAGTCCATGCTCATGGAGCCGTGGGACGGCCCGGCGGCCATCGCCTTTACCGACGGTCGCACGCTGGGTGCCGCCCTCGACCGTAACGGCCTGCGTCCCGCCCGCTACTATGTGACGCGCGACGGTCGCTTTATGCTGGCAAGCGAGGTGGGCACCATCGAGGTGAGCCCCGAGAACATCCTGACGAGCGGCTGTCTGGGGCCGGGCCAGATGCTCGAGGTCGATTTTGCCCGCGGCCGCGTGATCTACAACGACGAGCTGCGCGCCCGCTATGCTAAGGAAAAGCCCTACCGTGATTGGATTGCCGAGGAGACGCTGACCGTTGACGCGCTTGATGAGCCCGTTGCGGCAACGCCCGCCGAGGACGCCGAGGTGCCCGCCGCCGTGCGCATGGCCAAGCTCGGCTACCACTGGGATGACGTCGACGAGGTCGTGCGTCCCATGGCCCAGCAGGGCAAGGCGCCGCTCGCCTCGATGGGCATCGATGCGCCGCTGGCCTGCCTGTCCAAGAAGACGCGCTCGTTCTTCGACTACTTCTATCAGCTGTTCGCTCAGGTCACGAATCCGCCCATCGATGCTCTTCGCGAGCATATGGTCACCTCGACCACGCTCTACCTGGGCAACCACGGCAACCTGCTCGAGGACTCCCGTACGGCCTGTCAGCTGGTGCGCCTGGAGCGTCCGCTGCTGAGCGAGGAGGAGTTCGAGCGTATCTGCGCCATCGACCGCGTGGGCTTTAAGACCCGCCGTTTCCGTGCCGTCTACCGCCGCGATGCCGGCGAGGGTGCGCTGCAGGCTGCGCTCAAGCAGCTTGCAGAGGACGTTGAGGCCGCGGTCCGCGACGGCGTGAACATCGTGGTGTTGAGCGATCGTGCCGCTGCGGGCGAGGTGCCCGTACCGTCACTGCTCGCCGTGGGCTGCGTGCACAACCACCTGATCCGCGCCGGCGTGCGTACCTTTGCCGACATCGTGGTGGAGTGCGGCGACGCTGTATCCCCGCACGACTTTGCGGCACTGGTGGGCTACTCCGCGAGCGGCATCTATCCGTACAACGCACATGCGTGCATCCGCGATCTGGCGGCACGCGGCGACCTGGACGTGACGGCCGAGCAGGGCATCGCCAACTACAACAAGGCTGCGACCGCCGGCATCGTCTCCATCATGTCCAAGATGGGCATCTCCACGGTGCAGAGCTACCATTCGGCGCAGATCTTCGAGGCCGTGGGCTTCACTCCGGAGTTCGTCAACGCGTACTTCGCCGGCACGGTGAGCCGTGTGGGCGGTATGGGTGTCGAGGACGTTGAGCGCGAGCAAAACGAGCGCTACGACGCCGCACTCGCTATCCTTAAGAGCCCGGCTCCCGATCAGCTGCCCACGTTGGGCCTGACCAAGTGGCGCCCGCTCGGCGGCGAGGATCACCTCATCGATCCGCAGACCGTCTACTTGCTGCAGACCGCCTGCCGCGAGGACAGCTACGACACCTTTAATGAGGACAGCGCTCGCCTGCACCGTACCGGCCGTGCCGTGCGTCTGCGCGCCTTGCTCGACTTTGATGCCAGCGGCCGCACGCCGGTTTCGCTCGACGAGGTCGAGCCCGCGCTCAACATCGTCCGCCGCTTTAACACCGGCGCCATGTCGTACGGTTCCATCAGCAAAGAGGCGCACGAGTGCATGGCCATCGCTATGAACCGTCTGCACGGCCGTTCCAACTCCGGCGAGGGCGGTGAGGATCCGCGTCGCGAGACCCCGCTGGCTAACGGTGACTCCAAGAACTCCGCCATCAAGCAGGTGGCAAGCGCGCGCTTTGGCGTGACGAGCCGCTACCTGTGCAGCGCCTTCGAGATTCAGATCAAGATGGCCCAGGGCGCCAAGCCCGGCGAGGGCGGCCACCTGCCCGGCAAGAAGGTCTATCCCTGGATTG
>CAJKGV010000208.1:0-2947 GCA_905199455.1 Collinsella aerofaciens
GAGAACTCGCACGCCCCCGAATAGCCGATGCAAATCGCACCGTGGCAGAATACCTCGATGGGCACGCCCGTGGCACATAGCGCCGCAATCTCGTCGACCGTCAGCTCGCGTGCCGTCGTCACGCGCTCGACCCCCAGCTCATCGGCGGCAAGCCGCACGGCGCCTTCGCTATGAGCGCCCGCCTGCGTGGACAGGTGAATCTCGACCCCGGGAATCGCCGCGCGCAGCGCGCAGGCCAACCCGGCATCGGCGACAATCAAAGCATCGGCGCCCAGCTCCAGCGCATGAGCTCCCAACGCCACCGCGTCGGATAACTCATCGTCAAACACGAACACGTTGAGCGTCACGTACACGCGCACGCCATGGGCATGCGCCACGGCACAGCCGCGCGCAAACTCGTCATCCGTAAAGCCATGCGCGCTCACGCGGGCGTTAAAGCCGCCCAACCCCGCATAGATGGCATCGGCACCCGCGGCGATGGCCGCAAGCATCTGGTCGAGTCCGCCCGCCGGCGCCAGCAGCTCGGGCACCACCGCACCGGCAGCATTCAATCCAGTCTCGTATTGTCCGCTCGGCCCCATCGCCCGAATCGCCATCGACAAACTCCTTACCAAGGTATGCATTCACTCTGAAAAATGCCGTCTTCCAGCATACACGAGGCCTCGCGCGCCCCGTTTGGTTTATCGTGTAATAACTTATGTCCATCCTGCCCCGACGGCACATCCACCGTCCGGCACGACATACCTGGAGGTCAATATATGGGTCCTCGCCAACGACAGGGACGCAGCCGTTCAAAGACGCATGCCCTGCCCATAATCCTGCTCTCGTTTTTGGGCTTTTTGCTTATCGCGGGCGTGGCATTTGGCATCGGCATGGTCGGCAACGTCAACCGCTGGCTGTCCGATCTGCCCGACTACACCGACGCCAACGCGTATCTGGTGAGTGAGCCCACCGAGATCGTCGACTGCAACGGCAACAAGATCGCGAGCTTCTACACGCAAAACCGCAAGTCCATCACCAAGGACGAGGTCTCCCCCTACGTGCTGCAGGGCACCGTTGACGTCGAGGACGAGCGCTTCTACGAGCACGGCGGTATCGACCTGTGGGGTATCGCGCGTGCTGCGGTGGCAACCCTCGGCGGCGGGCACGAAGGCGCCTCGACTATCACCCAGCAGCTGGTGCGCAACACCATCCTGCAGGAGGAGCAGTTCGACTCGACCATCGAGCGTAAGGTGCGCGAGGCCTACATCGCCGTCAAGATGGAGGACATGTACTCCAAAGACGAGATCCTCATGATGTACCTCAACACCATCTATTACGGCCACGGCGCCTACGGCATCGAGGCCGCAGCCGAGACCTACCTGTCCAAGAGCGCCGCCGACCTCACCCTGAGCGAAGCCGCACTGTTGATCGGCCTTCCCAACTCGCCCTCGCAGTACGACCCCACGGTCAATCCCGATCTGGCACTGTCTCGCCGCAACAAGGTTCTCGACAACATGCTGCGCCTGGGCCACATCACCCAGGAGGAGCACGATGCCGCACAGGCCGAGCCCATCACCCTCAACGTGACCGAAATCTCGGGCAGCGGCGTTGACGTATACTCGCAGCCCTACTTTGTCGCCTATGTTAAGCAGCTGCTGGAGCAGGAGTTCTCGACCGACGTGCTCTTTAAGGGCGGCCTGACCGTCAAGACCACCATCGACCCCACGATGCAGCAGGTGGCAGAGAATGCCGTTCGCGAGCAGCTCGACACGCTCTCGCTCGACGGCCTGGACATGGGCATGGTCGTCGTCGATCCCAAGACCGGCTACATCAAGTGCATGGTGGGCGGCTACGACTACAACGCCGACGAGAACCACGTAAACCATGCCACGGCCAAGCGTCCCGTCGGCTCCACCTTCAAGGCCTTTACGCTGGCAACTGCCATCCAAAACGGCATGAACCCCAACGTCACCCTCAACTGCAACTCGCCGCTCAAGGCCAAGGGCACCACGACCGAGGTCCAAAACTACGCCAACCATAGCTATGGCAACATCACGCTTAAGCAGGCGACGGCATACTCCTCCAACACCGGCTACATCCAGGTGGCGGAAGCCGTCGGCAACAGCAAGATCATCTCGCTCGTCAAAAAGCTCGGCATCGATCCCGCCAAGGACAACATCGAGGACGTTCCCGTCATGACCCTCGGCACCGGCTCGATCTCGCCGCTCGAGATGGCCGCCGCCTACGCGACGTTTGCCAACGGCGGCTACTATCGCCAGCCGATCGCCATCACCGAGATTGATTCTCGTACCGGTTCGGTGCTGTACCAGCACACCGACAATCCCTCACAGGTGCTTACCGAGGGCGAGGCCGCCGCGGTCACCGATGTTCTGTCCGGCGTCATGCAGGGCGGCGGTACGGGTGCTGCCGGCGCCCTGAGCGTCAACCAGCCCTATGCCGGCAAGACGGGCACCACCGACAACACCACCAACCTGTGGTTCTGCGGCTATACCCCGCAGCTGGCGTGCGCCCTGTGGACCGGCTATTCCGCGGGCGAGATCCCCATCCAAAAATACGGCACAGACCTGCTGGGCGACAGCACCAACCTGCCTGTCTTTAAGCGGTTTATGAACACCGTTCTGACCGGTACCGAGCGCGAGGAGTTTGCGACCGGAACGGCGCCCACCTACAAGAACAACAGCGTCTGGAAGTTCTACGGCACCAACAACTCCAAGAAGACGGAGAACGACGACAAGGACGAGAACGAGGACGAAGAGGAAACCACCACAACGACTACCACGACGACCACGACCACCGAGACCACGGGCGGCGACACCACCGGCGGCACCGGTACGACCGGTGGCTCGACGGGCGGCTCCACTGGTGGTTCGACCGGCGGCGATGGCGGCGCGCCTACGCCTACGCCTACGCCCACTCCCGACCCCTCGCCCACGCCTGACGATAC